>CAYSWL010000058.1:0-14157 GCA_964434745.1 uncultured Candidatus Bathyarchaeia archaeon
TAACCGCAGTTATGGGCTTGATGATTTATTTCAAGAAAAGAATAGCTACACAATAATCTTATTTGGTTTATCATTATTAGAGGGGTGTGCAGAATTTATTGTGGTTTTTGTTTTCCGGTCCAAGGATCTGGTTCTAAAGCTTTTATTTTGATCTTCTCCAATTTTTCTTTAGGTAATGTGGGATGTGATTTATCTATATTTTTTTCAACTGCTTTTTGGTTTGTTTTTAAATCAGTTGATGCTTTTTTTGGTATTGCCATGTTTATTACCAACATCTAATTTTGCAGTATTCCTTTAATATAACTGTCGTTAAACAATTACTTCTACGAATTCTGTGTATGTTTAATGAGCATACCATTATCATCAAACCCTTCTTTTCGTAACTATCTCTTTTTTCTTTTCTTAAGATAAACTAGTAAGCCTATAGTGCCTATTGCTATTAGGCTAATAGCTACTAGGTAGGAGAGTTGATTGTTATTGCTAGTTACATCAATACTTGTAGATGGGCCAGGACTTTGTGTTGGTTGTTGTGTTGAAAAGTTACTTGTGTTTGGTGAAGTTGAAGATAATGCGGTTGAGGTAGGGTTTACGGTAAATGAGATTGTTGGTGAGTTTGACGACGTAGGTGTAGTTGTTGGGGTACTTGTTATGCTTGGGATGTAGGTGTATGTAACTTTTGGGTTGTCTAATAAGGCAACAGGTAGTTTAGATGCCCATGGTTCTGGTAAAGTCGGGACTATGCCTGAGACGTCGGGTTTTCTAAGTAGCGGGTAGTTATCGGTGCCGTTAGTATAAACCAAAAATGGAATATTGCCTATTCCCGAGTTGTTTAGTTCGGTTGTGTTAGGATACTTTAACAAATAATCGTCCCAGTAGTTGCCTTTTATTCCATTATCAAAATAGTTATGTCCAGTTGTCTCCCAGTTTATTCCAAAATTATTACTGTTATTCATAAAAATATTACAAAAGAACAAGTTATCAGGAGCAGTGATGTAGGTTCCTCCAAGGGCTAATCCGTCTCCAATATTATTTGCAATTAAATTACCGTAGAACACGTTATATGAGCCTTGACCTAGCAGTATGCCCCACAGGCTCGCGCCTTCAATTGTGTTGCCTGCTAAAATGTTGAAAGATCCGCCGACTGGATTTGCATAACCAAAGGCAACTCCCACGTTAGCTCCTTTTTCAGTATTATTGCAAATTATATTTGAATCAGCATTAATCAGGTAAATGCCTACACCTCCATCGCTGATGATATTATTTGAGGTGGCAATATTTTTTGATCCAACTATTGTTAAGCCCCAACAATTATTTTCCGTGACAAGATTGTATGACCCGGTTACTGTTATTACGCCTCCATTATTACCTACAATGGTTTGATTAAACCCGTGCAAGTTTAGACCAGAATGTGTACTGTTTCGTATTTGAGTTCCATTACCAGTTGCTGATAGTGAACCCGTGTTTGTCCTAGATTTTATCGTGTTGTTTATGATGAAAATTTGATTGCCATTTAGTGATATTGATCCTCCATCGCTTATTATGTCAAGTCCTAAAAGTGTAACGTTATCTGCATCAATTTTTATCGGGTGATCATGTACCATTATTACGCCTCCAAGGATAGGTTGTTCAATAAGCGGAGGATGAAGACGTATTTTTACACTCCCAAGGTCTTCGCTTTTGATTAGAAGCGGTTTATTTATCAATAAAGTCGGCTCATCATAAGTTCCGCTTTTAATAATTACCGTTCCTCCTTCAGGTGCATAATCAATGGCTGCCTGGATTGTCGAATAATCATCTGGGACAATAACTGTAATAGAAGTAGCATTTGTTTGAAGCGTAAGTATGGATGATGCTATTAAAATGGCGAAAATTATGCCTGCAGCTATCCTGTTCATGGTGCTCATTAATTTGCTTAAAAATGTCCCTTTTATGTATGCCTAAAATTGACTTATCAAGCAAAAATGGTCTTCAAAAACAGTTTAGTAGTTTAATGTCTGCTCCATTGACAATGTATATTGATTCTGCTAGAAAGTTACTCTATCTATAGCTTTATTTTTATAGATGATCTGTTTTGAGTCAGCCTATTAGTTAGGTATATTTTTGTTTGATTGTGTGGGCTTTTAATCCTTTTAAACTGTTTTATCAAAGCTGCCAAGTAGATTGTAACTCAAATCAGGCATTATGTTTAGACCCATATTGACGGGTTTGCAAGTCAAATAAGGTTATACCAGCTACATGTGAATTATTTAGATTTGAATATATTTCTAATGAAGCTCGGTGGTTTATCTAATCAGTCTCATCTTTAACTAAAAAAATTAGAGAATAGTTTACTTGAAGTTGAAGTGGCTTTACCCGAATTTTGCGAGTACCTCTCGGCCTAAATCGGTTATTTCGACGGCGTAGAACTCATAGGGTTGAATTCTTTTGGGTGTTTCAAGTATGTTGATGAGATTGGATTTTGATAGATGCCTTACTGCATCGTTAAGGCCTTCGGGCATCAAACCTGTCTTTCTATGTAAAAGATCCACGTTCACCAACAGACCTTTTTCATATTGAGATAAGGTTATAAGAACCCGTTTGGCTGTCTGGTCGATCATGTCAAAATCGTCTTGTTCAAAATCTTCATTCATGCAAAACACCTATCTCTAACTATTAGCAGTCTTTAAATAAAAATCATTTGAAAATTTTATGCTCGAGTTGTTTTACTAAAGCGCATACCTAACTTCATCATGCTAAATATGCAATAGCAAGACCGTGTTAAATAAATCATGTATTTTATGAATGGTTTAGAAAAAAGGATTTACAGTCAATTTCTATGTGGGTTGTTTAAATTTTAGCAATCAACTATCTTTTGAGAATGTAACTTTTGGTGTTCAAGCAGGTTGCTTGAGTGAACTTTAGATAGGTGAGGACTAATATCCAAGTTTACCTTATTTTCAAATAGAGTATACTTATTGCTATTGTTTAATGGAGCGAGGTAACCTACTATTTTTAAAAGTAGTTTTTTATTGAGGTTTTAGTTAAGATTGAGTTAGATAATTTCTTTATTTATTTTTGTTTTTATCTGTGAGCTTATTTTGAGACCAGTGTCCGTAGAGTTAGAGTAACAATAATAATACAGCTATCTTGTAACAAAATTGGCTGTTGTGAGAAGGTTGCAGTCACACTTTTATAAATAATATGAACTGCAAAGTAGTATTGTCAGAGCAAGAGCACTTTTTTGCTTAAGCTTTGAAAGAAAAAATTTAGGAGGGTAAAGTATGGTTAAAAAGAAAGGTGAAAAATATAAGTGTGAAGATTGTGGGCTTGTGGTATTGGTTGAAGACCCTTGTGGTTGTGAGTCATGTGAGATTGTATGCTGCGGCGAACCAATGAAGCCAGTTAGCGAAAAGCAAACACAAGAGAACAAGCAACAAGATAAAACCAAGCAATAAACAGTATTGAGATACTTTCTTTTGCATTTTTTTTGTTCAATTAGGCGCATTTACTTATTTATTTGTCTTTTACACTTCTCACAAAAAATTGCATTTTTATAGTTAACTGCTCCGCAAAAGGGACATACGTCAATTGTATTTTGTATGGTTGTCTTAAGCGGTTTTATCCCTTGAATTACCTCTTTCCATAGAAAAAATGTGCCAAAAATAATTAAACCAACACCAAGGTATAGCAAGTCAAACGTTTTTGTTTCTAAGCTGTAAATAATTGTTGCATTGATGCCAATTCCAATTAAGAACAAGCCTACTATAAAAGCAGAAAAAACGTTTATAGTATTCTCTTCTTGGATTCACATCTTTAGCCTTGCTACCCAACTATGGTACCTGATTATTATAACTAACAATTAACATATTATTACAAGTAAACAAATGCCTTTAATTTTTCCATATTCAAGGTCCATATAGTGAGTCAAAATATTTTCGGTAAATCCTGTGTAATTATTGCTTATTTTAATAAATATTTTTTATGATAATCAAAAGATGGATGAGGTATTATCTGTGAAAATTGCCGTGTCATCTGAATTATTTAGTCAAGTATATTGACACGATGTGTTAAGTATAAAAGCTAAAAGCTTAAAAGCACATTAAAAACAACACTTATTGGGTGATTACATGGGAAAAGAATCATTTTTTGCCATATTTCTAGCAGTAATAATAGTTACTGGGTTATTTTTTATGGTTACTGTAAATTTTAGTTCAGCGCAAAGTAGTGCAGCGTTTTATATAATTTCAGGTTATGTGTCTGATCCTTCGGGGAATCTTGTTTCAGATGCATTTGTTTATAATGTTAACAGTACTGGTCAGAGTTTTGGTCCAGGTTGTTATTCTGATTTTACTGGTTTTTATTACATGGCAGTTCCAGCTGGAACCTACACGTTAGTTGTTAGGGGTTTAACTGGTTCAGGTCTTATAGGTTCAGAGAAAAATATTGTAGTTAACAGTGATGTTATAAAAAACGTAACTTTGGTTTCCGGGTTTAAGATATCTGGCTATGTTTTGGATTCTTATGGAAGAGCTGTTCAAGGTGTGCAGGTTACTAGCTATAATTCTTCTTGGGCTATTCCTGTAGCTAATGTTGATAGTTCAGGATATTATGAAACTTATGCTCCAGCTGGGACCTATACATTTGCTGTTTGGCCACGTTTTGATACAAATTTATTAACCTATATAGACGCTGCAGTTGAGGTTAATTCAGATATGACTAAAAATATTGTAATGGATTATGGTTTTAAGGTTTCAGGGAATGTTCGCTACTGTTCTGGAGATGTAGTTCCAGGAGTTTCTGTTTTTCTGACTAACAGTAGTGGCTATACCTTCACAGTTGCTTGGCGTTCAATTTCCTCGGGGTATTATTTTAATGTCGTTCCAGCTGGAACCTACACAATATCAGCAAGATTTTTAGGCAGCTCAGTTACAAGCTATTGTGAATCTAATTTTATAGTTAACGGCGATGTTACCAAAGATATTACGTTAATCGAAGTTCCTATTTCACCTACTTCAATTACTTTGGATTTAGGTCAATCTCAACTATTTACCGCTGCCCCTACTGGCGGTTCAGGCACATATACAACGTATGCATGGTATGTAAATGGATCAATTAAGAGTGCTCAGTCTAATGCTTCATTTAATTTTTCACCTACTTTAGCAGGCTCTTATTTAATCACTGCTAAGGTTACCGATAGTTTAGGTGCAATTTCATCTAGATCAATAACTGCTACTGTCACAGTTAATTCTGATTTGAAGGCTCCAACAATTTCAACCTCCAAGAGCATAATTTATCAAAATCAGACTTCAATTTTAAGCTCTACATCAACTTCAACTGGAACTGCTCCATATTCATATCAATGGTATGCCAAAGCCCCTACTGATGATTCTTATTCACCTATTACATGTGCTACTTCTTCAAACTATAATTTCGTAACTTCCAGAAATACTCCAACTGGAGTTTGGAGTTTCATACTTAAAATAACTGATAGCGCTAGTACGCCAGTAACAGTTGCTTCAGCTGAAACTTGTGTAACCGTAAATCCTACTTTAAAAGCTCCAACCATTACAGCTACACATACTACGATTTTTCAAGGTTGCAGTTCAACATTAACTAGCTCTGTTAACAGTGGCATTCCATCCTACACATACAAATGGTATTCTAAATCCCCTAGCGACATGTTATTTTCAGCAATCAATAATGCTGATTCAGATAATTACTGCTTTGTTACCTCCCCTTCCAGCCCTACTGGCGTATGGTCTTTTAAGGTTCAAGTAGCCGATGCTACCGGTGAAATAGTAAATTCCACCGAGCTATCAATTACTGTAAACCCTACTTTAACAGTAACCGTATTTCCTATGACTGCTACTTTAGATTTAGGTCAATCTCAACTTTTTACCGCTACACCTAATGGTGGTTCAGGTACATACATTTCCTATCAATGGTATGTAAACGGAGCTGCCCAACCAGGTCAAACTGGACCGACATTTAATTATCATCCCACCACCACTGGAACTTACTCAATAACTGTCACAGTAACTGACAGTTCAGGCGGAACATCCTCTCAGTCTCCTAATGCAACTGCTAAAGCTTCAACTACTTCAACACCAACATCTACTTCAACAATCACCCCAACACCAGAACCAACAATAACGCCCTCATCAACTACAACACCAACGCCAACTATGACTACAACAACTACTCCAATACCAACTGCATCAATAACACATTCAACGCAACCAACACTAAATCCACAACTATCACCTACAATACCAGAATTTCCAACCTGGATAATTCTACCACTATCTATAGCAATAGCGTTAACAGTAACCATACTATCTAAGAAAAGAGCAGTAAAGCAATCAATTAAACTTCCTTACAATTAAACGTCCAATTTTACTTCTTTGACAATTCCGCATAAAATGTTCTTTATGCAGAACATAGTGTTCTTTGAGGAGAGTTATATTTCAATAAGTAATATTTAGTAATGAGTTTATATGAAAAGAAATTGCTTGACTGTAGTTGTGCTTTTGCTGCTGCCGATCTTACTATTAGCAGAAGCTTATGGGCAAGTACCAACACCGCCAAATGTTTCCACTTTAGGGCCTGTCATAATTTGCTCAGCTGGTGATAGTGCAACTAATGTCAAAATTCTTTCACCCCAAGACAACCAAAATTACTCAAGTAATCAAGTTCAATTAAATTTTACTGTCCAAGCATTAGGTATGTTTGGGCAATTTGGCAACATTGGTTATAGCTTAGATAACGGCATAATTAAAAGCGTAACTAATTTTATTAAAAAAACAGTAGACCATCCAACTAGTGCTCCTGATTGGTACTGGGATCGAACAACAATTGCCGCTAGCATAATTTTACCTAACTTATCTGCGGCAATTCATAATATTACAGTATACTATGGATGGCAATATCTAGGAACCAACAACCCAAGCTTGGAAAGATTTGAAGTCTTTGCATACGATAGCGTCAATTTTACAATCATTAATACCACAGATGCTTCTCCGTTACCAAGCCCTTCTCTATCTCCTTATCAATCATCAACTCCCAACTCAACAATAACCTCTACAACTACCCCAACCACACCAACACCAACATCAACACCAATACTAATACCAACAAATTCTCCACCAACCTCAGCCCCAACAAGTTCTCCAACGCAGCAACCAACGCCTTCACCTAGTGCAATACCTTATTATGGTGTAGATTATACGCCAAGACTTATCCTAGTTATCTTAGTGACATTAGCTGTTGTTGTGGGTTTGCTGGTTTACTTTAAAAAGAAGAGGCGTTAGCTTTGAGAAGAAACCTATCAAAATCAACTTTAGCTCTAACAATCTTTAGCTTAATCTTACTTTTGTCTATAGCTGGATTGTTTGTTATGGGTTTAATCTATCACCCAACTTATTTCATATCTGCACACAAAATTAACTATGTTCCAGAAAGTGTTGTTTTGTTAGAAAATCCTGATAGTTATACTCTTGAAGCAATAAACAATGACTACTTAGTTCAGTTTTATTCTTATGATGATACAAACTTTGATGAAATATTTAATGAAGCCTATGAAAATTTTGGTAATCGTTTTAGCTATAAGCCATTTCATTTCGAGTATAACAACAGTTATTATGATATAGGGTTAGTGGTTGGGGATAATTTTCCACCTGCTGGCTTAGGGTTATCTCTTCTATTAGGAACTATTGCTTCTATAATTGCTATTATAATAATTAGCTTCTATAAGATTACTAAATACAAAGTTAGCAAAGAATAATTTTTTTCCAAGCAATTTGTTGCTCTAAAATTGTTCATTTTACAAATTCTGTACTGTTTTCGCAAGTAATCTTTAAAGGTTGAGTGTGTAGCTTTCTCTAATAGGTTTATTTTTTGTTTTGCAGGGTTTTTTAGTTGTGTTTTTTTGCTTTTAGGGTTTCTTGGAATATGTTCTCTATGGTTTTGGCGTATTTTTCCCAAGATAGATTGTTTTTGACATTTAAGTATGCGTTTGTTCCGATTTTGCTGCAAAGTTTGGGGTCGTTTAGGAGTTTTTCGACTTGTTGTGCAAGTGCTTGTGGGGTTGTTTGGTCGACGATTAATCCATTTACTTGGTCTGTGACAATTTCTGCAGTGCCTACTTGCTTGGAGAGGATTACAGGTTTGCCTGCTGCCATTGCCTCCGTAACTACTAATCCCCACGTTCCTGCTGAGGAGGGATAGATAAATACATTGCATGCCGCGTAAACTTCTGATAATTCTATGTCACTGCGGCTGTTAAGCAATAGTAATTTGTCTTTCACGCCTAACTGTTCGCTAAGTTTACTTAGCATTTCTTGTTCTCGATGAGTGTCAATGATTAGTCTGATATTATCATACTTTTTAGATAGAATCGATAATGTTCGAACAGCATCAGAGCGTTTAGCATACATACTGCCGCCTACAAATAACATAACAAATGTATTTTCAAGACAATACTTTTTTCGTAAATTGTCCCCCTTAGCGTTATGAAAAAGTTCTATGTCCAAACCGGTCCTTACTATTCTTGACTGTCTATTGTATGCTTTTTTCACATAACCTTCCGCGACATGGGACAGTACAAGTATTTCATCTACAAATTGTACTGCAGTCTTGTCAAGTACTTCAAAAATCGGCCAATTAATATAGTGAAACCTGGTTTTCGCTTTGCTAAAAAACCACAATGGCGGCTCATTACACATCCAAACTAGAGGAACTTTAAGGCGGCTTTTAGCTACAAATCCCGCCCATTCTGTTATCAAGTTGTGGTTATTAATTATGTCAAATTTTTTTGGAATTTTTCTGCCGATCTCTATCATGTATGGTAAATGATTTGTGTAGTATAATCCTTTGAGTTTTCTAAGTTGACGCGTTTTTCTGCTAAAAACTGACGTTGGCTTTTGGTGTAATATATTTTTTGGCTGGATAATATATGGGGTCCATTCTGGTGGGACTTTCCCAGCAAGTGGATGTTTGATAACGTTGATTTTTAGTTTACTAAAATATTCAGGGTATGTTTCTTTGTTAAGTGAATTTGTGAAAACTTCTACTTCATGACCCATTTTTTGCAGTTCTATAGCTAGCCTAAGAATCTGCCTTTCTCCACCTGACCTTGTCTCAAACGGTGTATGAATCATCGCTACGCGCATAGCTTAGTAACACTCAAACTCCTGTCGAAGTTTTTGTTTATATGTAACGCATCTTTTTAATATTGCCTTAAAACTATTCCTGTGCTCGTTAGCTATGACGTTGCCTATTAAAACTGCAGTCATACTTGTCGGTGGTTCTGGCTTAAGGATGCGTCCACTTACAAATGATTTGCCTAAATGTATGATACCTCTTCACGGTAAACCTTTAATTTATTGGACTTTGCGTTGGCTTAAAGAAAATTGCTTTGAACACATTGTTATGGGTGTTTCATGGCATAAAGAAGTTATTATTGACTATATTTCTAAAAATCCAATGGATTTGAAAGTTGATTTTAGTGAACACACTCAAGAAGGTGAAACAGGTGAAGGTTTTCGTCTTGCAATCTCACGTTATGTGTCTGATGAGACTTTTTTGGCCATGAACGGTGACGAACTTACTAACCTTAATTTGCAAAGGTTTGTTGATCTTCATCTTAAAGAGAATGCGATAACAACCATTGCGGTGTCTCCTATGAAGTCACCTTTTGCTATTCTCAATGTTAAAGGCAATGATATTATTGACTTTCAAGAAAAACCGTTACTTGAAGATAAACTGGTTAGTGCAGGCATATATGTTTTCAACCAGGCCATAACTGAGTATCTGCCGCAAGTAGGTTCAATTGAAAAGATTACTTTTCCAGCAATATCTAAAGCAGGTCGCCTTAAAGCTTACCGACTTGGGAAGGATGAACGATGGATTACAGTAAATAGTGTCAACGAGTTATATGCTGCAGAAGCAGAGTTTAGCTCGTTAAGGCGATATTAAATATGAAAGTTCTCTTAACTGGAATTTTAGGGTTTGTTGGAAGCCATCTAGCAGCTAAAATGGTTGATCGCGGTTATGATGTTTACGGAGTTGTTCGGCGAGTCGCTAACCGAAATATGGATGCTATTTGTAATATCGTTAATGACATTACATTAGTATCAGGTGACATAACCGACTATGTTTCCATGCGAAATGCCATAAGAACTGTCCTGCCTGATGTAGTTGTGCATTTAGCTGCATTAAGTCCTGTGCGAGATTCTTTTGAGCGTCCTTTCGAGTATCAACAAGCAAACTTTGCGGGTACCATGAACGTTGCCCACGCATTATTAGAGTTGCCTGATTCTCAAACAAGAAAGATGCTTGCAGCCTCAACTGCTGAAGTGTATGGCATACAGGAAAATATCCCTATTAAAGAGGATATTCCGCTTTGCCCCTCTAGTCCCTATGCAGTAGCTAAAGCTGCTTCTGATATGTATTTACAGATGATGTTTCGTACTTTCAATCTTCATGGGTCTATATTGCGCCCTACTAATTCATACGGCAGAAAATATGACACTAGCTTTATGATAGAATATCTTGTTACCCAGATGCTTGAAGATAAACAAGTTTTCATCGGCGCCCCTGATTCTATACGTGACTACATGTACATTGATGACCATGTTAATGCTTACATGCTGGCAATTGAGAACTCTAACGCAGATGGCAAAATCTATAACGCTGGAACAGGAACCGGCATAACTAATCATAAGTTGGCTTTGCTAATTGCTAATAAAATTGGATACGATGCCTCAAAAATCAAGTTTGGCTCTTACCCTTCAGGCTATCCTTACCGTCCACTAATATCTGACCAACCCTACCTAGTACTTGACGCATTAAAAATCAAAAAAGACCTCAATTGGACACCACAATACAACCTAAGTGACGGCCTAGATAAAACAATATCCTACTTCAAAACGCAGTTCTCAAAATAGTCCTTTCCAATTTTTAGTAATATTATAAAAATTGTTATCATTCTACTCTTTTTAGTAATCAAAAATAGTGTTTTTATAGAAAGACAAACAGATTACTGTTCAAAAATCTGATTTGCATATTTTTTCTTTTTGTTACACATAAACAGTTTTAAAATTACTATTGATTATTTTTTTTATCTATCCAAGTGTTTTATTATTCTTTATCTTATTTGCATGATTAATTATACTGTATGTTCTTTCTAAGAATGCTGAATCCAAGAATAACTGAAAATAGTAATATTAGTGAACTGACTAAAAATGGGGCTGCTAATCCGCCGAATTCAAAAAGTATTCCGCCAATTAAAGGGCCTGGTACAGTAGATATGCTAGCAACAGATTCAGTTACACCTAAAATTTTTCCTTGTTCACTTTCAACTGTAGCTTTAGACATGTAGCTTGGCACAACAGTTCTCATTATTGCAACTCCGAAAGCAACAAGCGCTAAAGAGATAGTAAAAATACTAATATTTTGAAAAATAGGCATAAACAGAATTCCTACCATCATAAGTATAGGGCCAATTATTATTAACTTTAAATCGCCAAGTTTGGCCACTATTTTCCCTATTAAAAATCCAGAAAGAACTATTTGAATCACGCCAATATATACAAAAAAATAAGACGATTCAACTGATCCAATTCCAAAATATGCAATTCCTAGTAGAGGCATAGTTACAGGCATTGCTGAAAAGGATAAAAATACAGTAAAGAAAATTATTAGAATAAAAAACTGCAGACCTTTTGGCAAACTTTTTCTTATATTCCATGAAGAATAGCTGTTTAGCTTTATGGCGGGCTTGTTTAATCTTTTTTCTTTAGTTAGTGATTCAGGTAGGAAAAACAACACTAAAATTAGATTTATAAATGTAAATATTACTGCTCCTATTCCTGCGGCAGAGAATCCATAAATGCTTAAAAGTCCACCTATTGCAGGCCCAATTATAAATCCTGCTCCGTGTGCTGCTCCCAGTTTTCCAATATCTGTAGTACGGTCTGTTTTGTTAGTGATATCAGCTATGTACGCTTGGGCTACTGCTGTTTCAGTAGCTATGCCTGCCACAAGTCTTGAAATTAAAAGTAGTAGAAACGAATTGGCCAATGCAAATAGTCCAAAACCTGTTACCGACATTAAAACTGATAATAGAAGAATAGGTTTCCTTCCAACTCTATCTGAAGCTTTTCCTAGTATTGGTGAAAAAATAAATTGCATTAATGAGAAAGATGCAATAAGAATTCCTAACGCTACTGAGCCAGCCTGTAAAGAATCTGCAATAAAAGGTAAAAGTGGTACAATAATTCCAAATCCAGTAGCATCAATAAATAGTGTTATAATCAAAATAAGTTTAGGCGATAACTGAAGTCTATCCCTAATCCTTTGACTCTTCGCTTGGCTATTTTCAGTTGATTGCATATTAAAAATTACGACCTAAATGTACGTAGCGCAATACAACATAAGCTAAGTACTCAATATAATACCTGCTATGCTGATTACGTTACTTGTAAATTTAATACATACCAATATGTCAAATCAATTCATCAATTAGTAGAAATTATTTTTTTGATCGGTATTTAAGAATAGCAAATAGACAAATTGAGTTTAATTATTATCTATGCTAGTGATGCCTAAGTAGAACTATAGTTAGCTATTTCTTTGATTATTTCAACTTTAAAATTAGACTTTTTCAATGTATCAATTATTTGATGAGTATATGATTTGTGGGCTCTCCATGAAATATTTAACAGTCCTGTTGCTCCTGCACAAGATATTAGTTCTAATTTTGTTTCAGAATTTTTATTTTCTTTTAGAATCATTAACATAGCTGTAGAACTATTTGATCTAAAAAAGTATGATTCCTCTAATATAATTGCAATGCGTCCTTGAGAGCTATTAATTTGCTCATTGTGAACATTGCCTATACGTTTACATAAATTCTGGTTAATCTGCTCGAATGAACCAAAAACGTTACATAATATGTAATGAGACGTCATAAGCTATATCCTAACGAATATACTTGAATGTATACTAATAATATATGTGGCTAATCGATTTTTTGATTATTGATATGCAGCCTATCTCTATCTCCAAAAATGTATATTACCTACACAGTAGTTATATTGTAAAATGAAGTGATCTAATACAAGATCAGTGTGTTTTATGTTTTCTTATACTGTAAAGAGTTCTAATTATAGTTACTAAACTTACACATAAAATAATTGTAGAGATAACAAACATTAGCAAAAAAGAAAGCTGTACAGAAAAGCCGCCAAACCAATGGAGTGATGCAATATAGAATTTATCTTGTGCAATATTTATGTCAAGTACAGCATCATTTGTAATTATCATCTGTAAATAATGAACTAACTCCGGTATTTTCGGGATAAAGAATCTTCCAACGAAAATAAAAATAACTATTGATCCGATTAGCAAGGAAAAAAGACAAGTCAGCTTATACTTGCTTTTCATTTTATCCCTTTAAGTAATAAAGTTTAGAGGTAAAATAAGGTTATCATTTGAAAGCACAAGGGAACTAATTATTAGCGCTATTTATTTATTAAAAAAATTTATAGTGTGTATCCCAAAATTACAGTAAGCAAGGTTAACAGTATTTTCTTTGAATTTTTTATTTACTGTTTACTCTAGGAATTGTTGGAGATACTGTGCAATTTTTAAGTAGGCTTGTTCGTCGTTTGGGCCTGTTTGGTTGCCGGTTTGGTCAACAGAAATTAATGTTTCTGCTTCTTTTTCTGTAACCGGATTGTTATATTTTATTCTATATAGGCAACGTATGACCTTGTTAGAGTTTGTTTGGTATGTTAGCAGGGGATATTTTATCCACGGTACAAATAAATCATATTTCTCGTTTGCCCTTGGTTTAATAGTGAATAGTTTTGTTTCTTCAAGGCTTTGGAGACTTTGTAAAAGCGACCCTTGAAAGTGTGGAAACTGCATTTGCTTTTTTACATTTAGCTTATTTTTTGCTTCAACAATTTTATTTACTAATGTATCTGTATCCCAAAGTTCTATTCCCAGTTTTTGTGCATCAGTGATAGCTTGTAGAGTGAAAAATGTAGTTGTCAACACTATTACTCTATTGCATTCATACATCTGTTTAGCTTTTTGAGCAATCATTGTAATTGACTCTGTTATGTTGTATATGCTTGGATATTTTCTTGCAAGAATTGCACTTTTTTCTCC
>CAYSWL010000059.1:0-2205 GCA_964434745.1 uncultured Candidatus Bathyarchaeia archaeon
TACAATTTAGCTTTATTTGATAAAAATAAGTACCACTAATTGTTGATTATTTGTTTTAAATATGCCCAATTTGTTTTAATAAGACGCTTTTGACGTTAGTAGATGCAACTGTTTAAGAGGCTTTAGGCCCGATGTTAATCAGCGAAGTTATTCTTGAAAATTTCATGAGTTATGAATATGCTAGGGTAGCCTTTAAGCCTGGTGTGAATTTGATTGTAGGACCAAATGGCGCTGGTAAAAGCTCGTTACTACTAGCAATTTCTGTGGCTCTTGGGCAAACGTATACAGAGCGTTCAAAAAAACTTAGCAACCTTATACGTTGGGGACAAAATCAAGCTCGCGTCACGTTAATTCTAGATAATAGCAAACAAGGTGGACGTCGTCCAGTTACAAAATATGCTAAAGATCAACTATTCTTAACACGACATCTTCGTAGAGACGGTCAGTACTGGTTTGAGTTGGAAAATCGTGCAGCGAATAAACAAGATGTTGAGCACCTATTAGGTAAGTTCGGCGTAGACCCTGATAACATGCTAATCATTATGCACCAAAACATGGTTGAACAATTTTCTGTGTTAAGTAATATTGAAAAATTGCGCATGGTTGAAGCCGCAGTTGGATTAGAGCCATTTCGCGAAAATGTCGTACAAGCACAACAAAAGCTTACGCGAATTTTAAGTCAAGCTGAGTCTGTGACAAAGCTTCTTGAATCTGCAGAGCAAACTCTTAGTTACTGGCGTGAACAATATGAAAAGTTTCAAGAAAAGAAACAGATGCAGACTAAACGGCGCTTCTTGGAACGAGAACTTGCTTGGGCTGAAGTTCAACGTCGTGAAAACGTGTTAAAAGAAATGGAAGCGGACCGCCAAAAAATTCAAGAAACACTTGATCGCATAAAAAAGGAATTTGTTAATAACTCTGAGCAACTTATAAATCACAGTAATCAGCAGGAAAAAATTAAAACTGAGAGCAAAACCGCTTTTGAAGAACGCATAACATTAGAACGCTCTATAGCAACTGACGAAAGCACAATCAAACTAGCAGAGCAATTGCTTCAAGAAGCTAAAGATATTGAAAATACAATACGCGACTCTCCATATGCAAGTCAATTTAAGTTAATTCACCCAGAAAACCTGCAAAGTATTCTAGAAATAAGCCGAAACAAACTTAGCAAAGCTAAATCTCACACTGAAGAAAATAAGGCACAGATAGTTAAACTCGAAGAATTAGCTAACAAAATCATTAACAAAGTTATTGATCAACGTATCAAAATTGCCTTACTAGAGTATCGTAAAGAGAAAACAAACAATGAACTTGATAGGATCGAGACTGCAGTCAAATCTGCAAAAACAGCATTAGAAGCAACTATCACAAAAGCCTCCGAATCAGGTGCTCGCATAGCCGCTGTCAAAACGCCTGCAGAGATTCAAGATGAAATCCGCATAACAGATGGACACCTTGCCGCGCTATCAGGAATCTCTGAAGACATAGAACGCCAATACGAATCTTATAGTAAACTCTACTTGGAACTAAAAGAGAAAGCACACACAGTCTCTGAGAACCGTCAGAAAGCTCTCGAGGAAGTAAGCACCCGAATGGATGCGTGGCGTAATGTAATGCAAAACCTACTTGACCGCGTCAACGGTGAATACCAACGTATCATGGAGCAAACCCGTGCAACTGGAGAAGTCCGATTATCTAACACTGAAGATATTGAAACTGCTGGACTTGAAATTTTAGTAGGCTTCAAAGGCGGACATCCTGTGCCCTTAAATGCATATACCCAAAGCGGTGGAGAAAGAACAACAGCCACAATGAGTTTTCTACTTGCATTACAGCAACATGTACGTTCACCTTTTCGTGCCGTAGACGAATACGATGTACATATGGACCCGCGTAACCGAGAAATGATAGCCAAAATACTAATTGGCACTATTAAAAACTCCACTAGCCAATACGTTGTTATCACACCTAGCCAAGTTACCTTTGCCCAGGAAAATGCGAATTTAGTCACAGTTCAAAATGTAGAAGGCAAATCAGTAGTCAAAGAGGTCATCTGAGAATGCAAATCCCAGCTCAGAAGCCACAAAAAGAAAGCAAAGAACAAAAAGAACAAAAAAAGCTCGGACGCGAAAACCTACAGCGTATAATTGAAATGATGAAAGGTATCGAAGACCATACCATAGACCCATTCTTGCTTAATGT
>CAYSWL010000059.1:2305-14138 GCA_964434745.1 uncultured Candidatus Bathyarchaeia archaeon
ATTGTTGAACATGAAACTTTAACAATGCGTACCTTCGAAAATTCTCTTTTATACTGGAAGATGCTTACCCCGTTAAATGAGCGATGGCCGGAAATAAATGTTCAACAGGTTGAATCTGGTACTGCTAATCGTAGCGAACTTGTTGATCAAAGCTTTCTGCGTGATGAAGCATTCTCAACTGAACTTGATACTTTCTGGAATGATCTAAAAATTAAAGTAAAAACTAAAGGCAAAAATGGCGAAATTCTCTATTTAGACTTTGTAGGAGCCGAAACGTATGAGGAAACTGTTCATCGAGCGTACCTCACAAGCTTTTTAGTTACTTACGGTTATGCTACGCTTAAAATTATCCCGCTAGAGGAAGAAATTTACATTATTCCACTTGAAGAGCCAGGCGCAAAACTAGATAGGCAAGCGATTTCAGTTCCAATTACTCTTGATTTTGAAAGCTGGCAAAAATGGAAACAACAAACACAAAAAGAAGGAGAAAAAGAATAACATGAGCACTATAGGTAAAAGAAAAGGCACTTACGCTGCAAAGGTTAAACTTGCCACTCATATGTTGCTTTTCCGTAAACATCAGCAGCCAGGTGTCAAAGGGTGGGAACTCCGCAAAACGTTAGGTAGTGACTACCCTAAAGTACTAGAAGTCTTCGACGATTTTCTAAAGCAACTAGATTTACAGGTTACAACGATTTTTGAAAACAAAGAAGAAAAATCACCCTCAGCCGAACCTGAAAAACCTACACTGGAAGAACTAGATAAAGCACGTTTTTACATCACCCTTCGTGGCGAACTAGAACCAAAAGAAGCTAAACTTATTGGGTGGCGTATTGATGACCTAGCTGGTCTTGCGATATCAATCAGCTACATAATTAGTAAGAAAGGACAAGCTAGCCGTCGAGAAGTTGAAGAGCTTTTAGGAGAAAAAATTGCAGGCTGGAAAGTTGGTATTAACATAGACCGATACATTCGCTATGGATATCTTCAACAAGACGATAATGAACAACTTTATTTAGACTGGCGAACCAGGGCAGAATTAGATCAGAAAACACTTATCAATACAATATTACAACAAGAACAAATTTCGAAAACAGCAGAAGATATTGAAGAAGACAAAGAAAATGAAGAGCAATAAATCGAAATTCAACTTTAAGCTGTAAAATTGCGTGAATAATGAAAAAGTTGAAAATAACTAAACCGTTTAGAAAGCTAAAGTAAAAATTAGTGAGTTTTATGGTTTGTTAAATGGAACTATTTTGCTTTGCCAGCTTTTTTGGCGCAGGCACTACTACAGTATTTACTTTTAGCATCAAAGGTTGTAAAGGTTTTTTTGCAGACTGCACATTTCTTTTCCATACTAATACCTCAGCAGGTGATATAGTAGGCAGGGTTTATAACTTGTGCGCAAAAAGATTACACCAGATTATAAAACTTGATTGAATTTAGTCAATACATGTTGTAATTATAAATATCTAATCCGAGCCGATTAAAGAAAGATAAGTAAAAAAAAAGTACAATAGTTTTTTAGATAAAAAGTAATAGTAAAGTACAGTTATCTTGTAACTTAAAAGTTAGAAACAAAATTTTCACAAAAATATTTGAGACCTTGTTAGCTCATTTCTCTAAAAGTGAAGTTACATTTTGTGCAACGCATAAACTGCGTAGAGGGGTCCTCTGCGCTACGAGTTTGTACAAGCCAGACGTAGGCTTTGTTGTTACCACAGTTTGGGCATTCAACATTTATTGTAGGTAAGGTGCGTAGTTGGGCTGCTTCACGGTCAATTACAGCAACCATCTGGGATGGAGAATGCTGAAAAACCTTTTCTGCGGAAGGTGCAACTTTTTCTAATACTTCTTTTTTTATATAGTCACCCTTTGGGCAAACCAGCTGAAGAGCATCTTTTCCCTTAACTTTCTTTGGCACCAACCGCGTACCACAATTTGGGCAAAATTCCATATAGAACACAACTCAGCATCTAAACCTATATAGTCCCATAAATACCATTGCTGCAACATTGTTATAGATACATAAACTAATATGAAACGCTTGTACGTAAAAATGTACTACCTTATTTTAACTAAAACGAGTATTGCTAGTGTTAGATGGCAATCACATACTCTTATGACTGCGCTTGAGGGCTAGTTTCGTGATTGTGTATGGTTAATTCTGATAAACCAATACAAAAGAGAATTCAGGACTCTAAAAATCGTATAAAAGTAAGACGAGAAAAAACTCAAACCCAGCCTTTGCCACAATCTCCTGAATTACACCCTGAGAAAGCCCCACCGAATATACCCATTCCTGGAGAGCCTACGGTTGAAGGTGGAACTGACTTATTTATTTGTGAAGTCTGTGGAAAAGTATTCAATAGCAAAGATGAACTCCAACTACACATATTAACCGATCATGCACCGCGTAAAAAAGAAAATAAAAGTAAATCAACCAATATCTAACAACAAATCCTATTATGCTTATGAACTATTTCTATTCTGATAATTTAATTCATTAGTAAACTTCTTAACATGATAAATAGTAAATATTCACATATTCTACGCTAAAAATAATTTTTCAAAACAAAGTACTTGTTACAGTTATTTATCAGTCACAAATGTTTATGAAAACTTTTAAGAAAGCTAAACTGGAGCGACCAGTTATGAGCGATCCTGAAATTGCGCAGAACTTACAGCCTAAAGAGCAAGACCCACTAGAGCAAGGAGCAGTTCCACAACCAACAGATGAATCATTGCCTAACCCGGTGGTTCCATTAGTTCAAGGAATTACCACCACAACAAGTCAAAGGGAAAAATTAGACAGATACATTTGTAAAATTTGTAAAAAGGAATTCAATAGTAAAGCAGAACTAGATATGCACTTAGAATCACAACATCAAAATCAACAAAAACAAAAACAAACTCAGCAAAAAACTACCAAGAGACATCAAAGTAAAAGTCAAAATAATCAAAAATAAATCTGTAAACAGAGAGGTTAACTCTGGAAGATTTCGGTTTTTACATTACTGTTATTGCTAGATTGCAATCACATACTCTTAAGATAAACACAGAGAAACTAGCCACGGTGAAACCCATGGAGGAACTTGAGAAGCTTTACGGCAAAGGTCTGATAAACCAGATTAGGAAAGAAAATGTGCCTCCGCCACCAAATATCCCACAACCTAATCCGGAAAGGTCTCCACCATTGAACCCAAATCCAGAAGAGACACCAACATCAGCTGGAAGCAGTACAGAAAATTATGTTTGTCAAATATGTAAAAAGAGCTTTAATAGCAAAGATGAACTTGAGTTACACATAGAAACAGATCATAAAACACGAAAAATTCCCGCTCAACAATAAAGACTGGTTTCATTACGTTATCACGAATATTTTGGAGGTGAAACCATAGATGTATGATAATAATACATACAACCTTATGCGCCAGATGGTTGAAGAACATAAAATTTTATGGCAGATAAAAAATAATTATCAAAGTGATGCTGCAGGGTGTACTGAATGCCATGAGTTCTGGGAAAGTTTAATAAAACAAGGTGAAACTCGCATTGCCCGCCTAGAAGAGTTGCTAAAAAAGCATATGCCATAATCAACCTAATTTCTAGTATAGAAATATTAGTAAAAATTAAGAAGTTAGAGAAAGAACTGACGTTGCCAAATAACATGCACTTAGGCCCAGAGTACTCTGGGTGACTAAGTGATGCTAACGTTTTGTATATCGAAATATCGTTTTGCTAAAAAGCGCAGTCGTTCAGCGTTCTTACCGTTTTTGCCAATGGCGACGCCCTTATCTTTAGGGTTGATAGTTACGACCGCCATTTTTTTACCGTCAGTCTTTTCTGTGATGCGGACCTCGCGAACTTGGGCGGGTTTAAGTGCGTTCTTTATGAACTGCACTGGGTCCTCAGAGTATTCAATGATTTCATGCTTTTTGCCGGTCATCCGTTCTAGAGTATGAATGTTCCGGCCGCCTTTACCGATTGCAACGCCTACTTGTCCAGGGTTAACTATGAATATCGCACGTCCGCCTTCTTCGTCAATGATACAGTCTTTGACGCTTGCTCCGCTTATGTTTTCAAACAAAGCGATATATCGCATTTCATCAGCAGTGATTTTTATACCTGTGGTCATTCAGCTCCGCCAACTTTAGTATCATTCTCGTAGTATTGCATCTCTACAGCCTTCAATATCTCAGAGTCACCAGGCTCTCGGATACTAAGGGCAGAGATAATGAACATTTTGCCGCTGACGTTAGCAAGGTCCATTGATGTACCTTTATAGGTTAGGACTGGAATTTTTGAGATTTTACTGTAGTATTCAATTTCTTCTTTTGTTTCTTTGGGACAGTTTGAGGCTAAAACAATCATTTTAGCCTTGCCCGTCTTAGCACTAAGCATTGCCGCGTTGGCACCAAAAGAAACTTTGCCAGTTTTCACGGCTGATGCTATTGCTTTATCTATATCTATCATGTTTCGGTTTTTCCTCCTGATTTATCTTGCTTTTCAAACGTTGACATGTATAATTCTACTAATCCTGTGCCAATCGGAATTGATTGACCGACGATTACGTTTTCGGTCACGCCTGCTAGCGGGTCACTTTCGCCTTTTACTGCTGCTTCAACGATGTTAGGTACGGTAATTTCGAAGGCTGCTCTGGCTAAAACGCTTGCTTTCTTTCCGCTAATGCCGTGTCTGCCGATTTGCTGTACTTCACCAGTAGTAGTCATCATGTCTGCAACGAGCATTACGTGTCGTACGTCTACGTCTAGGCCTTGATCTTCGAGTACACCTTTTGCTTCGTTAACCAAAGCGTTTCTTGCTGCTTCGATACCTAAGGTTTTTGCAATTTCGTGTACGTTGTTGGTTGATGTTCGGGAAGTATCAACGCCGGGGATTTCTAGGACCTTTGACAGGTTAGAGCCGTCGGTCCTAATTACCCATTCGCCGCTTTCTTCCGTGACTAGGACGCGTTTAATATCTGGAACGCCTTTAACATGGAAGCCTGAGATTTTTTCGAGCATTCGTTTAAGTTGTTCAGCCTTTTTGGGCTTTATTGTTAGACTGTTGTCTTTTGCTTTTGTGGTGGCGTTTTGTAGTTGTACGCGGTCTTCAAGTTCTTCCATGGTTATATCACGGTCGTCCATCATGGTTTTGTTTAATTCAACCACAATTTCCTCCCGTATTGGATCTACATAAATTTCTGAAGCTATATTTTCAAGTGAAGTGTAGATGACGTGGCGTGCAATTTCAACTGCGCCTTCTTTGCTTTTGCGGTGCTCACCATTTAAGTATATTGTCATAATTGGTGTTGATGGAATTCTACGTGCGTCGACGATTTCAATAAGTCTTGGTAGACCTAGAGTGACGTTTTGTTCTTTGACTCCTGCATAGTGGAAAGTTCTAAGAGTCATCTGTGTACCGGGTTCGCCTATTGATTGAGCTGCGACGATGCCGACTGCTTCTCCTGGCTCCATTAGAGCGCGTTTAAATCGGTTAGCTGTTTCAGCAACTGCTTTTTCAACGCCTTTTTTGGTGAATTTACCTTTAGTTAAGTTCTGTTTTAACTGGTCCATTAGGATTGGAGTTAGTTGTCCTTCTACGCTTTTTAGTTGTTTTTTAATGAAGTCTGTTGATGCTGCTTCGCCTTTTTCTTCACCAATGGTGATTTGATCCATTAGTCGGCTAACGTTTACGGCTTTGCCGTGGTCGCTCTTTGCAGGGTCTACGCCGTCTTCGCCATATTGGAATTGAATGATGTCACCAGCAGAGTCACGGACAGTGCTGTCGTATTCAAGACGTATATGTTCAAGTGCGTTAATGAGTCTGCGCTGCATGTAACCGCTTTGCTGGGTACGTACTGCAGTGTCTACTAGACCTTCTCGTCCGCCCATAGCGTGGAAGAAGAATTCAATTGCGTCAAGTCCTGTTTGGTATGAGTTATATACGAATCCTCGAGCTCTGGGGCTTGGGTCGCCTGGTTTGAAGTGTGGTAAAGCGCGTCCAGCATAGCCTCTAAGTATACGTTTACCTCTGACTGACTGTTGACCAACACAAGCAGCAATCTGGCCAATGTTTAAGCTTGAACCTCTTGCGCCTGTTCGGGTCATAACGATGCCTGCATTTTCTAATGTAAAGTCATCATCTGCAATTTTTCCTGATTCATCTCGGGCGGTTGCAAGTTCATGCATAACGTAAATTTCGAAAGATTCTTCAAGAGTTTGTCCTGGAAGACGTGGCAAAGTACCGTTCTTGTAGTTTTCAATGTGTTCATCAATCTTTTTCTGGATACGGTCCATTGTTTTCTGAATGCGGTTGCGTGCTTTAGGAGATAAGACTAGCTGGTCGTATGTGTAGCTAAAGCCACGCATTGATATGAAGAGTTTAAGCATGCGGGTAATTTTGTTAAGGAATTCTCGGCCGGCTTGTGTACCGAAGTCTTTGATTATGCGGTGGAGTAAGCTTTCAGATTGTTCTGATCCGATACTTCTACGGTCGATAATTCCTGAAACGAGTACACCATTTTTGACAACTACGTATGCATCGTGTTCGCATTCTTCTTCTTTACATTTATTGCAGCCTTGGCAGATATTTGCCTTTAGAACGTAGTTCAAATCTTTTGGTAAGAATAAGCTAAAGATTTGTTTTCCAGACCACATTTCTTGCGGCTCTTTCTTTTCAGGTTCAGGAAGTGGACCTATGTATCCGGTTGCAGTTAGTAATCTGTTTACTTCATCTCGTGTGAGATAGTTACTTCTTCGTGTAAAGTAATATGCACTTGTGATGAAGTCTCTGATGGCTCCGATAATTGGACCGCCAAACCTTGGTGAAAGAATTTGATCTTGGACTTGCATGAGCAGTAAAGCTTCAGTGCGTGCTTCTTCGCTTTGTGGAACGTGCAGGTTCATTTCGTCGCCGTCAAAGTCTGCGTTGTAAGGTGGACAACAGCATAGGTGCATACGGAAGGTTTTGTAGGGTAAAACACGTACATAGTGGGCCATGATAGACATGCGGTGAAGTGAAGGCTGCCTGTTAAATATTGCAATATCGCCGTTCTTTAAGTGGCGCTCAATGACAAAGCCTAATTCAACTGCTTCAGCAATTTTTGTTCGGTCAATAACGAATTCAAGTCTAATGCGTTTTCCATCTGGCCTAATTATATAAAGTGCACCAGGATAGTTTTCTGGGCCATTGACGACCAGTCTTTTCATTTCTTCAATGTTCCAAGCAGTGACTTTCTCAGGGACTGATAAACGCATGGCAACATCTCTTGGGACACCTACTTCATTAATGTCTAAGTTAGGGTCTGGTGAAATTACGGTACGTGCTGAAAAGTCTACACGTTTACCGGAAAGGTTGCTTCTGAATCTGCCTTCTTTACCTTTTAGACGTTGTGAGAGGGTCTTAAGAGCTCTGCCTGAGCGGTGTCTTGCAGGGGGAATGCCGGAAGCTTCATTGTTAAAGTAAGTGGTAACGTGATATTGAAGTAATTCGGAAAGATCCTGAATAATTAGGGTTGGTGCGCCTGCTTCCATGTTTTCTTTCAAACGTTGATTGATACGTATAATGTCTACAAGTTTGTGAGTTAAGTCATCTTCGGAACGAATACCGGATTCTAAGGTAATTGAGGGACGAACGTACACTGGAGGTACGGGTAAAACTTGTAGTACCATCCATTCTGGACGTGCTACTTTAGGGTTAAATCCTAAAATTTCTAGATCTTCATCAGAGATACGTTCTAGTCTTTCACGAATCATACTTGGAGTTAGTGGTTCAGAGCCTGCTTCAGTCTGCTCAATGAATTTTGTTGGTTTTTCAAAGGTGATTTTGAACTGGCTAGATGCACAGTGGGGGCATTGTTTGGTTTTAATTTCCTGAATGATTTCTTTGTAAATTTCATCAGGGATAATGCCAAGAAGATCCATGTATCGTTCTATGCGGCCACGGGTCTTTTTTGCTGCTTCATCAGAGAGCAAGATGCGGCCACAGCTTCGGCAGGTTGCGCGTAGTAGGTCGAAGATAATTTTGGTAAATTCTATGTGGACAATTGGAACTGCAAGTTCAATGTGACCAAAGTGTCCGGGACAACGGATGGCTGTGTTACCACATGTTTTACATCGTTGCCTAGGTTCTAGTGTGCCTAGTCGGCCATCCATTAATCCGGCAGTAATTGGAGCGCCGTCTTCATCGTAGGTGTCTGGCGTTTGTATTTCTACTACTGACTGCTTGCGCAGATCTTTTGGCGAAATTAATCCGAATGAAATCTGGTCTACTACTTTGTGAATTAATTCTTCCTGTTGTGCCATGTTAAGCCTTCTCCTTTAGTCTTAATTTTGGTGTTATACATAGGCTTTGAAGTTCCTGTAGCAGTAGCTTGAATGCGTATGAGACTACGACAGGTGCTACTTTGGCTTTTTCGTCGCATATCTTGCAGATGTATTTGCGTTGTTTCATGTCGTAGAATGCGATTTGTCCGCAGTTCTCGCATATGTATAGTGTGTACTTGTCGGATTCTTCAAGAAGCCTATCACGTAGCAGCATAGCTGCACCGTGTCCGATAAGGCAGTCTCGTTCCATTTCTCCGAATCTAAGACCTCCACCGCGAGCACGACCTTCAGTTGGTTGTCGGGTGAGCATCTGAACTTGTCCGCGAGCTCTTGCATGGATTTTGTCAGCAACCATGTGGTGGAGTTTTTGGTAGTATACTACTCCGATGAATATGTCGGCTACGAATTTTTGGCCAGTTGAGCCGCTATAGAATACTTCGCTTCCTGTATTGCTAAATCCAAGTTTTATTAGGTTCTTTCTGATTTCATCAGGGCCTTCGTTTGCAAATGGTGTTCCATCTGCAGGTTTGCCTCGGGCTGCTGCACACTTTCCAGCTAGTGATTCGATGAATTGACCAATAGTCATTCTGGAGGGAATAGCGTGTGGGTTAATGATTAAGTCAGGAACTAAGCCTTCTTCAGTGAATGGCATGTCTTCTTGTGGAACAATTAGACCGATGACCCCTTTTTGTCCGTGGCGGGATGCAAATTTATCACCTAGTTCAGGTATACGTTGGTCGCGGACTCGAACTTTGACAAGTTTGCTGCCTTCACCGGATTCAGTGATAAATATTGCATCGACAACACCAGTTTCTGAGGGACGCATATCTGCTGATGTGTCACGCATGGAGGGTCCTCTGACCTCGAATTCTTTGTATTCTTCAAGGAATCTTGGTGGACTGATCCTTCCAATGAGGACATCTCCGCCGGCAACTGAAGATTCTAATCCGATAATGCCGTCGGGTTCAAGAAGCCTGTAGTATTGTTCGCCTCGATAACCGCGTGTTCCAGGTTCAGGTACGGTAAATTTGTCTTTCAAACCGCCTAGGTACTGTCGGCATTCTGCTTCGTATATACGGAAGAAAGTTGATCTAGCTAGGCCTCGTTCGATTGATGCTTTATTGAATATGATAGCATCTTCCATGTTATAGCCTTCGAAGGACATTACTGCGACAATACAATTTTGTCCTGTTGGGCGTTGTTTGTATCCCATAACTTCCATTAGATCTGTTTCGACTAGTGGGGCTTGTGGATAGTGTAGTATGTGAGATCGTGAGTCAACACGGTTTTGGAAGTTTGTTGCATAGATACCTAGTGCCTGTTTTGCCATTGCGGCCTGGTAAGAGTTTCGTGGGGACTGGTTGTGTTCTGGGTAAGGTATTGTTGAAGTACCTATTCCTAGAATTGTGTAAGTGGCAATTTCTACGTGGGTATGTACTTTTTTAACTTGATCCATAGATACAGCGATGTAGGCGTTTTCTTCTTCAGAAGCATCTAAGTATTCAACCAAAGCGTTTTTGACAAGGTCTTCCCAAGTCCATTCACCTAGGGCAATTTTCTCTAAGTGTTTTGATTGAAGTTTTGGCACACCATTTTCAACAATAATTAGTGGTCTTCTGACTCTGCCTTCATCACAGTTTGCATGAATTTCTTCTGCTTCAGATTGTTCTTTAGTAAAGTATGCAATGTTAACTTCTGTAGATATTTCACCGTTACGTCGTTTGTCGCGGAAGCTATTAACTAGCTCTTGTGGATTGTTGCAGTAGCCAATTATGTTTCCATCTACGAATACTTTAGCGCCTTCAACTTTTATTGAATCGTTTGATTCGTATGCTGGAGTGGTACCCATTTCGTAAAGGATTTGTTTTATTTTATCTGGGTTCATGCCAACTGAGATTGATGAGGATAATGAGAGGTTCTTTACAAGACCACAGTTTGAGCCTTCAGGGGTTTCGTTTGGACAAAGTCGGCCCCAGTGAGTTGGATGTAAGTCCCTGGCTTCGAAGTTTGGTTGGCTTCTGCTTAGGGGTGATTGGAGTCTTCTGAGGTGGCTTAAAGTCGAAATATAGTTAGTTCTATCTAGTAGTTGGGTAATTCCTACTCGTCCTCTTCCCCAGTTTCCTGTAGCTAGTGCATGTTGGAATCTTTCGCTGATAATGCCTGGACGTACAGCGGCAGATACAGTAATTATTGGACCTTTAACACCTATACGTTCAAGCTGGTATTTGATATCGCGTGTTAAGTTACGGAATGCAACACGGAATAAGTCGGCTAGCAGTGGACCTGCAAGGCGTAAACGTTTGTTCTTGAAATGGTCTTTGTCGTCTTGTTGGCGTTGACCCATTTTAAGTTGGATAACACGGCTTGCCATTTCTCCAAGGAAAAGTGCTTTATCTTTGCGTTGTTTGTCAGTTCTGCCCAAATGGGGTAAGAAGTTTTTATCTAGGGCAGTTTCAGCTTTTGAAACGCGGTATTCTTCAACTTGGCCGTGTGCTACACGGTTACCGATAAATAGAATAGCATCAGAGGGTGCATCTACACCGATGGCTTTTTCGAAAGATGCGCTTAATTCTGCTTGGATGTCGCGATCTAAAGACACTGCTTCAGCTATGTCTTTGTCTTTTTCCAAAGAGAGTGCACGC
Organism: uncultured Candidatus Bathyarchaeia archaeon; assembly: GCA_964434745.1. GTDB lineage: Archaea > Thermoproteota > Bathyarchaeia > Bathyarchaeales > Bathycorpusculaceae > JADGNF01. The sequence goes on from CAYSWL010000059.1 coordinate 13,281, forward strand.
ATAAGAACTACGAAGGGAATTTCTGTGGGTACACCAGGCATAGAGACGTAAATTGCATTATCTGCTTTTAGTTTAAGTTCAATTCTTGCTCTAAAACCAACAGTTGTAGAGAAAATTTTTGCTTGATATACTGGTGCTGTACCTTTCTCATCAAGGTCGATAATAACGCGGTTTGGTGCAAGGTCTTCCATGGCAACGATAACACGTTCAGAGCCGTTTACTACAAAGTAACCGCCTGCGTCATCCGGGTCCTCCCCGGCGGCAATAAGTTCATCTCGTGAGAGTTGACTTAAGAAACATAATTTTGATTTTAGCATTACCGGAATATTTCCGATATATACAAGTTCAGTGTCTTGTTCACGGCCATCAATGACAGGAGTCATTTCCAGAGCGATCGGGGCTGCATAAGCTAAGTTTCTAAGCCTGCCTTCCATAGGATAGATTTCATGTTTTGTACCATCTACTTCTGTTACATATGGCCCGGTGATTCGAGATTGTGGATCTATTACCCAGATTTGACCAAGTTTTACCTTATATGGGCTGTCAGGAACCTCAATCGGGATTTCTCCGACTTCGTCTACTACCTCCTGAAGTCCATGGTCAATAAATTCATTATAACTATCTAAATGTTGACGTACTAGGCCTTTCTCATTAAAGAAAGATTTGAGCAACAGATGTGTATCTTCTTTTGAAAGTTCAGTCAATTTTAATTCTCTCCCGCAGTTTTTATTACGTTTCCAGCTTCACGTAAGGTCTTTATGCGGGTATTTTTCAAACTTGCAAGTTCCCCCAATGTTGGAGCATCCAACTTGAAAAAGGGTCTCCGATATTTTTTACAGAGCACAAACACATGCTACG
>CAYSWL010000060.1:0-13671 GCA_964434745.1 uncultured Candidatus Bathyarchaeia archaeon
CTAAAAGTAGCACCTATAGATACTGTGGGGTTTGCAAGAGTTTAAACCTAACTGAAGGCAAATACCCTGCTTGGGTTAGGCGTTCTCTTCAAGAACGGTTTTGTTCTGTGGGGAGAGCTAATAGCCTGTTTACAGATAGGGAATCGGTGAAAAAAGTGATACCAGAGAAAAAAATGGTAACTTTAAGCATAATCGCTTTGATGATTGGCATAGCCACAATCGTGCCCTTAGCATTTTTCATGTCAGCTAGAGCTGAAACAACTTACGATAAATCATGGTTCAACTTCAACGTTCCATACGCATACATTAAAGCTAACTCCACTGATTTTCATAACGGAACCTCAGAATACGGTTACTGGCAGTCAATGGTCCTTAACGTTACAATAAATGAAGATGCCAAAAGAGAACTCACGGATGCAGAGGCTCGAATTGAATACTTCAAAGTACAAATCTACGCTGAAAATGGGCCCATTATAAATATAACTTACTTTGTTGGAGCTAATCGCACTGGTACATTTGACCCAGTTTCATTTCACTTTGAACGCAACAACTGGTTTGACAGCAACACAACCGGCGGCGGCACATTCATTCCTAACACCGACAGCAACGGAGTAGTATTAACTCAAACGGGCGGCAGTTTAACTGCAGTTGGCCCAACCGATGCTGATTGGAAAAACGATATACTACTGAAACGAATTGACCTTATCAACAATGCAGAGGTGCTTTATATTGACATTCAAAGACTAGGCTGGGTTACATTCAACGGAAACTCTACCGTAGCAACATTAGCAGAAGAGGGGATTATTCAACACTTAGAGCTTACTAAGTATGGTGATGGATTCTTGTATAACAACCTGTTCACGGAAGACCAACTACCCCAAGCAAACCTGCTATCACCCTTAAGCTCCTACGGCAAGAAACCATAAGGTGCAACAGAGTGGCCAACGAAGAATTGGAAGGCAACACGTTAACCGTTTACTCCTACATCGTTCACGAAAACCGACCAGTCGGCACCAGAGAAGTCACGCGCGGCGCTAACCTTAGCAGTCCCAGTGTTGCACATCGGCATCTGCAAAAACTCGAAGCTTTTGGTCTCATCGAGAAAAATGTGTATGGCGATTTCGTGCTTAAAGAGAAGGCAAGCGTCAGCGGGCATGTTTGGGTTGGCAGAAGCCTGATGCCTCGGCTGGTGTTTTATTCCCTGTTTTTTATGGGCGCTTTCAGTGCTGAGATAGCGGTTATTGTTTTGAGCTTTGTAATTAGGGGTTTAATTGTTGAGACTAGTTTTTTGTTTTTGACGGGGATGACTTTGGTGGCTATGGTTTTGTTTTTGGTTGAGGGGTTATCGTTGAGTAAGAAAAAGCCGAATAGAAGTGCTGTTGAGTCTTAAGCAACCGCACGGACTGCTTTCAAGATGGTGCTAAAGTGCACCGTGCTTGATTAGCAACCTATAACTTGTTTCTTAAATAGCCGATTTTCGATAGAATTTAGTTCCAGCAAGGTTCTTATGCTTGCATTTTATTCTATTGAGTTAGCGATTTTTTTGTATGACAAAAGGAGGTATTTTAGTGTACAAAAGGATGCTTATAGGCTGGACAACAGTATGCCTTGTAGTCGCGCTAGCCATATGTTACCTATCATCAGCATACCCATACGTTAAAAACATCAGAGCCTCGCCAGTGGCTGTTAAAGGAAACGTCATAACGATAAAGGATACAGTGGACATTTACTTTACCGACCGTGCATGGGAAGAAATCCGCTACAAAAGCGGCAGCTTCACCGATTTTGACCGCTACTGGCATTCTCAGATAGGACAAACATACTCCTACATGGGCGCCACAGTTAGGCTAGAATATATTGATTGGACGCTTGTTCGGCACTACCAAAACCATGACCGCTTAAGCTTTGTATTAAAAGTAAGAGTGCTAGGGTAAACTGGCTAAACAGAGCAGCAACCTCCCTTTTTTTCCAAAAGAACCAAAAAAGTGTAGTAAAATGAGCTAGACTCCGCAGGTTAGCCTTAACTCTCTAATTTTGCGCATAATTATTGGTACGCAAAAGAACTTATTATACAGCAAATGGAACAGAAAAATTATGAAAACCACAGGCAAAATTGCGTTAATTGCATTTTCAATCGTTGCAGGCGCTGTTATAATCATAGGCTATTACGGTTCAATACCATACATCTCTCCGATAGTTCATGGAGAAAAATACTTGGCGGTTGGAGGCTCAAGCATGCAGCCAACAATCAAGCCAGGCGCAACAGTGGGTTTTGAAACGGCTTCTTTCTCCGACCTAAAGGTTGATGACATAATCGTGTTCAAAAGACCAAGCGATAATGCTCAAGTTGTCGGAAGAATCACGCTTGTAAATACGGATGGCTTGCAGGTTAAAGGAGATAATATTCCCCAGCCTTACGAGTGGAAAGTTACCAGTGAAATGTTAATTGGAAAAGTAACTCGAATTGATAATCCACCTTAATAGTTTGAATGTGGGCCCGGCCGGATTTGAACCAGCGACCAACAGATTATGAGTCTGGCGCTCCACCGAGCTGAGCTACGGGCCCAAACAGCAACTATCTTAATACTGCTATTTCCGAGAACATTTAAACATTTTCTGCTTTTTATCTCTAACCAAGCGACATACAAATAGCACTTCACAGCAAATTTGGACTCAACTGCAGGGCAGGCTTGCGCAGTACGGGACTAAACTTGACATCGTCTACGAGGACGCAGCTTACCCAGTTGCTGGCAAGTACGCTAACGTTTACTATTGAAACCAGACAACCTAAAGGCTTGAACGATTTGAACAGTCGCCGAGCGAAAATAGCTTATCGCCAGCATATTTGGGGCATATTAGAAACTCATTGCAGAAACCTATAGAGGGTCTATCCAGAGCCGACCTATTAGCATCCAAATATCCAAACAATGCACAGCACCTATAGAAGCACTACTGAATGACCGTTTAATAATTGAGGGGTTAAGGTCTCTTACGGTTTTACCGTTAAAGCAGAGGGTAACGCATTTTTTTGATTTTTGAATGGTTTTTAGGTTTGTTTGCTTGTTCATTTTTCATACTCCAATTTTTTACTCAATTAAAAATTAGGGTTCTTCTGCTAGTGGGTCTAGCAGAAACATATCATCCATTTCTTGGTCTTCTTCCTCTTCAAATTCAGCTTCTTTTAAAACCATTTTGCTTCTATGCTTTAACAGTTTTTGCGTCTGAGGCAAAAGCAAAGGAAAAATGTGTTTATCAAAGAACGATTGCTTTTTTGACTTTGGCAAACTCTCAATCCATTTTTGCTTAATCACTTTGTTTATCTGGTAAGGCTTACCGTTTTGCTTAAATTCGGGACTAACAAAAGTGCTTCCTTCAAAAAGCCAAGTTCTCTGTGGTAAACTGCTAAAGTTAACCTTAGACTGCTTCTCTAACCGTCTATGGTAAGCTGTTTTATCGCTTTCTGGAATTTTGCCGTAAGCCATAAGTTGCTTTGTTCTAATGGTTTTGCTAAAGTCTGTCTCACGTTGACAGCAAGTATAGAATGCTTCCAAGTTGTTTCTTGCTTCATTGAAAACAGTTAGGAATTCTTCAGCTTCAAGCTTTTGTGTTGACCGAATATTGAAAGCGTCTTGAGCCTCTTCAATGAAGTAAGCTATTTTCTGTTCAGGTTGATTGTTGTCTGTTGTTTCTCTCTGCGCTCTCTGCAATGCATCAAGATAGTTAATGACTGTTCTTATGAAAAAGCCTCTCTTGCTTGGTTTTCTGCTCTTCAACCTAAATAGCAAGTCCTTTTCACTTGCTAAAGCAAGCTTAACCAGATTCCAATTAACTAATTGATAACGTTCAATCTGCTCTGTAGTCTCAATGTTGTTAGCTAAAGTTATGTCTCGCTCTGTTATGGTGAAAACTGGAATCTTAGAGAAACCATAAAGCCACGCTTCTGAACCGTCAAAGATTAGCACTCTGCAATCGCTTTGGTTTCTAAGTGTTTGTGCCATGTTGAAAAGCAATCTTGTTTTGCCGTGTCCCTTGCTAGCGTTTAGATGTATTCCACCTTCAACTAGTCCCTTTTGCACTGTGTTTTGAAATTGGCTTAAGCTATGGTTGTTAATGTTGGACTGCTCTTGTGCTTCTTTCGCTGTTTCGCTTGTTTTTTCCATGCTTTTCCTTCCCAATACGCTGGGAAAACAAAAAGGCAAGGGCAAATAAAAGCCTATTCTTCGGCGCTTTTCGAAAAACAGCTTTTTTAGGGTTTTTTTAGCCTAACCGTACCCTACATAAGGCAATTTTTTATAGAACCAACATTCAGCTTTATTTTTTGTGTTTGAACAGAAAACACTAAAACCCTAAACAAACTTCCAAGTCATTACATAATGAAATTGATGCTAAAACCAAAATCAGCTTATCATCTATCTTAAAATCAAATTATCGATAAACTACAAATGAAGTTATGAATCCAAGTACAAAAAATAAAATTGGGTTGAGAAAAAACCGCTAATTTTAGGAAGGGCAGGGGTATTTTTAGGGTTTGCCTTCGTCAATAGCGCATTGCCTAGCTATTACAGCAAACGTTAAGTTATCTATCAGGCACTTGACTATATCATTAATTTTCTCAGAAGATACCCTATGCATATTAATGTAAAATTCACCATCATCATTTCTTAAATGTACTTCAAAATCACGCTCTATGGTTTTCTCTATTTTGTCCCTTGCGATTTCTATTGATACCTTAACTAATTCATTTTTTATTTCTTCTTAAAATTCTTTATCTAAAAATTGCTTTTCTGACATATTTTAACACCTTTTTTGATTATCGATAATAACAAACCGCAATTTAAACCTATTCCAGTTAAAGGAGCTAATTAATGACGTAATTATTCAAAATGAGCCTAAATTATTGTTTAATTACGTAATGAAATAAGAAATAAAACTAAATCAGCCCTCATCAATTATCTTTAAAACAATTTATCGATAGACTACAAATGAAGCAATGAATCAAAGCCCTGTAAACAAAATCGGGCTGAAAAAGAACCTCTAATTTTATGAAGGGGGCTATTTTGGCAATGTTTTAAGAGCCCTTTCTAAAATAGATGCAAGAGGTTTTAAGTCAGACAATCTAAAAGGCGTTTTATTATAATCGATAATAATTGCGTTAACTCGCATTGCCCATAATTCTAAAGCATAACAATCAAAATAGCTAATTTTGCTTCTTGAACTAATTTTACTTACGATATTTACAGTCTTAGTAATATAATTTCGAGTCCAGCTATCACAAAAGCCGCCAATCATACTAACTTCAGAAGTGATTTCATGTAATATCTTTCTGATTTCTAAAGATTCTTCGTGAGACAGATTAAGGTCTGTTGTACATTTTTTTCTATATTTATATAAAATCTCAGATAATCTGTCAGTGGCATCTCTAATGATGTCTTTATGTCCTTCGACATTATTGATTATTTGTTCCTTCGAAAGATTTTGCATGTTAGCGAAATTCCTTATAAACAGCTTTTAAGTTTTTGCATCACTTAATTTTGCTTTCCCAACTATTATCGAAATCATTGGATTGCAATTAGGAAAAAGGCATATTTGGGTATTCTCAAGGAGGCGTGAAAAAGCTAGTAAAGAGGATAAGCCTTCTTTAGTTAGCATATAAACCAACATATTGAAAGGTGTATCATTATTTTTATACTGCCTCATATCGACACAGAAAATTCCATCACTTCTTTTTTTGACATATTCATCGAAGCTGTCAGGGAGATTATTAATCCCAAAACTCTGTGTGCTTAATAATTCGATTCCTTTAAAATTTTTTGTTGGCATTCCTTCACGGATTTTATTATAAAATTTTTGTTTATTTGCCTTCCAATGGGTTTTTCCACTAGCATGCCTTGATAAATAAAGGTCGCTTTTTTTGAACTTATAAATTAAGTAGATGTCACCTTTTGCTTGTATTACGATTTCTCCAATGGAAAACACTTTTTCCTTTCCCAACGCCATTATTTTGATTCTAGTTTCGCTCAAGATAATCGTAAAAAATATTCGGCAATTGACTTTTAGTTTTTGCCCTTGCTTGTCTACCTAAAAACATAATTATCTAAAGTTAGCCATAAGAAAAAAGCGTTTAAGAGAAACGTGACGGCTGTAACGATAAGAGCCATTCCTTCTGAAAAAAGACCACAAGAAGCTAAGACAATAAAGACCACATTTATAACTAGTGTAAAAAACCCTATTCGAAAAACGGTTCTGATTATTCCTTGAAAATTATATAGGCTTAACTTCAACCGATATTTTGTCGAAAAAACCTTTTCACCATCTTCTTCTGCTTCATCGATATCTTTTTGGCTAGGTTTGGTAGCAAAAACAAATCCCCAAATTCCATATAAAATGCTTGATGTGGTTAAGATACCATTTGTGTATTCTGGATTAACTTGAAAATTAATAATTGGTGCATTGGTAAATGGAAGATACTGAAAACCAAGCAGAAAAAACAGAAATAATAAACTGACAAAAAAGCCTATTGCGCAAAAATTAAATGGAAATCCGCTAGTTTTCATGTTAGCGTTTATTCTTTTATTCGGTTTTATAATTATCGGTTAGTTTGGGTATTCTTGCTTATTGCCACAAGAGGTTAACACAGCCCTTACAGCATCCAAAATGCTTAAAAAACCTAAAATCGCTCACTTGTCCACCACAATAAGGACAAATAAAACGTTCTGTTCTAGCATTAAAATTTCTCTGCCTAACGTTAACCATTAGTTGAACCCTTGAATTTTTTATATGCTTCTTTGCAAGATGGACAATAATGGATTGTTTTCCTAACAGCCTCAAAAGACTCACCGCATTTACGGCATTTGACTTTAAAGGGCAGTTTAGGACTCAGCTTTTTAATTCGCTTTTCAATCTCTGCTTTTATTTCTGTGTCGTTAGCATATTCAGGGACACATAAGGCATCATTTAACAATTTCAGAGCAAACTTTGGCTTATCGATATTGGGGAAAGCTTTAGAGAATTTTTTGTTATTCTGTAAAGCATAAAAGCCGTTTGGAAGGTTGCACACCCAGCTTAACGGATACATAGCACCTTTAGAGAGGTCAATAACAGCGAAATAAAACAAAGTGTGTTGCTTATGATTTTTCCAAGTTGCCATTTTCTCAATTCTAAGCTTATACTTTGTAGTTTCAAACATTAAACAGCACAACTTAAAAATAACAAGCTAGGAGAGACGGTGAAACCCTCAAACTTCACCCGATTGTTTGAGTAAAAACCGCTCCCTAGCCGTTAACCTAAATATGCCCTAAACCTAAGTCTCTACGCAAACCAAGGTCTAGGCAATTGCTGTCTCCATTTTCGATTAAGCGTTTTGCTTCTTTTGCAATCAGTTCTTTTTCGGATAGCAAAGTGTAATTTCCGTTCTTAATCTGGTTTGAACTCAAAAAGTAGCTAATAGTAATATCTTTCCCGTTTTCTTTGAATTGACGCAAAAATACACCGCTGGGCATTATTTTAAGCAAGGCGTTTTTTCTATCAGTCACCACTTTGTAAGTGCTTAAAACGATTGCTGTAGTTTTACGGAAACTCATTGAATTTGGTATAGGTCTGTAAACTGTCTGCCTTGCTACCTCTTTGTAAATTAGCTCCTTAAACCAACCTGCTTGCTCCAAATTGTATTGATTCATTTCAATATCGCTGGGTTGAATAAACTCTTCCCTAAAGGCTGGATTGCCGTCTGGGGCTGTGAATTGAATTTGCTTAATGTAATAGGGCTGAATTTGACTAACCGCTAAATATTTTTTACCATCCTTATCAATCGGCATTTTTCCACCTCTAACTAGCTAGTTCCAAGTCTTCTTGCTTTGAGTCTGAAGGAGTTTTAAGTTTAAATTTCCCTTTACCATTAAGCGCATCAACTAACGAGCTTTCAAGACTATAGCAAGTTGGTTTATCGCTAAGCGAATTGAGGGTTCGTACCATCAATTTATTCAAAACCGCATGTTCCACACCGTTATGGTCTGCTTTAGCTTTCTCAACTAAGAACTGAGCCATTTCACCATAATCTGAAAAGCCTCTTCTCATTTCAAGGCTGGGGTCATCTTCTGGGTCTAAATATCGTCCGCCTTCTGTTTTGTTTAACGCTACACTTCCGCTTGCATTTTTCTTGCTCTCTGCCTCATCCTTTGCTAACTGCTCTAAGCTATCAATTGACTGCTCATTGGCGCTTGCTTGCATGCGAAATGGTAGCTGTGACTTTCTACGCTCAAAGTCTTTTTTCCTTAATTCGTCTAGTTCTCTCTCTGCTTTATCTGCCCTCTCTCGCTCCTTTAGTTCGGTCAAGCTGTGGTCTACCTTAATTTTAATTTGACCAAATTGCTTTTCTTCTTCTCCACTCATTTTTAGTCCACCAGTCCATTTGCCTGAATTTGCAGTTTGCACTTTATCGAAGTTCGCTTAGACTCTGCAACCTTAATTTTAATATTTACACGGGCAGAATCAAAAGGCTCCAAAATTTGCTTTAAGCAAGAAACCGACACATCAGCATCGTTTGATAAAAGTTTGATATTTGAAAAAGTAATGTTTGGGCTTGTATTTTTCAGCCAATAGGCTCTCTCTGTTGTTGTGCCAGCAGTAACGGGTTCATCGTTTCCAATTTCATCGCCACATGGATTTTTGCAATCTCGGTCAAAAAACAATTTCAAAAAAGACTCTTGTTTCATTTAGACAACCTCACACTCAAAACGAATTTTTTCATGAATTTCCTCTATTTTTGGCTCTTTAGGTTTGGTTTCTTCTGGGTCTTGTGGGAAATTGCTATCAAGGCATTTTCTGAAGATTTTTTTGTTTTCTTCTTTTTGTCGGTCTAAACGGCTAAACTGTTTCTCGATTTCATCGAACGTCTTGCTTTTTATCTCTGCATCCTCTTCAATTGTTGTATCAAACGGGACAGGAAATTGACCTGTCACCATGTCAACCTCGTTAAGTTCAGCTTTTAAATTAACGTCATAATTGATGTAATTTCCCGTTTTAATAGCCTTGAAAATAAATGGTCTAAACTTACGGAATAAATCCTCTATAAATTCGCTAATTATTTGTGATTGCGGAATACCGCTAAAAACAGAAATAGTCCTTAACTCTCTTGCGTTATTTTCAGTAAGTTGAACTGAAGAAATTTTATTTCGCATATATTAATCAACAATATATCAAATATTGGAAAACTATATAAAAATTATGTTAAACAATAACATTTTTTGTTATTTTCTTTTAATTACGTAATTAAATGGGTAAAAATAATAATTCTTAAATATTTCATTTATATTGTATTACAATATCTCTGCAATTGCAGTATTAAGCCGAGGGTTATTTTTCGCTTTGGCTAAGTTATGATAACAATAAAACAAGAAACCATAGACGCTTATCCACACAACGACCTTAACGCCTCACGGTACACTATAGTTAGTCCATCGTTAGTTACTGAAGAAGAAAAAGAACAGGCTCTTTTTAAAGAAGCCATAAGACGGCTAGAGCAAGATAGTCGCTATTTAGAAGCGCAAAGGCTACTTGCCATAAAGGATTTGCTAGGTTACAACAATGAAATGCAAATTATTGAACGGTTAATTATCGCTGGGTTATACAGAAAAACAAAACATATTGGCATAACCTATCGCAATCCAAAAAACCCCTACTATTGGAAAAGACAGAAGGCAAACGGGGTTGATTTAGTTTTTAGAATAGGGGAGTTAAATATCTATATCGAAATGGGTTTTAGTTCTAAACCGTACAAAATGCAAGCGCCATGGTTCTTTAAAAACCGTTTACCCAGATACCGCTTTTATAAAGCCGACAGCCTACACATAAGGCTCTATGTAACCAACCGACCCGAAAACCTATCAGAAATCCAAAATCTGTTCCAAAAATACGGGATAGCTATAATGGATGTCAAAGGCTTAATCGGCTACTTACAACAGCTAATAGCCAAACAGTACAAAAGCCAACCCCAGCCCAAAGCCAAAGCAAAAACCAAAAGCAGAAGTGTTTTTTGTTCTACATTAAGTAGGTATACAGTAAGTAAGTGTAATAGTGCTAATACTAATAATCATAATATAACAAGTAAAACAAGCGTATATGCATCGATAAAAGAGCTAGAATTTGATGAAGAAAAAATAAGTCTAATACTTGAAAACTTGAATTTGTTGGCTTTAAAAAACGGATAGTTTTAACTCGCAAAGTGGATATTGTGCTTACTAATCAATCAATGGTTACCAAAATAGTAGACTTGATGTGAATAATATTTTTCTCTTTCCCAATAATAGACTCCAACAGCCAAAAGGAGTACAATTAAGCCGATTATAATCCCAAAAACGGTTATGCCAGTATTTGGGTTAGGGGCAAATTGATATGCGTAAATTGAAAGTGTGATTATTATCCCACCGACTAAAGCAAGCGCAATTGGAAGAGTTCTAGCATTAACATTAACATTTGACATACTTAACAGTGACCTTAGTTAATGCTTTCTTGATTTAACATTTTGCATTATACGTTTTTTTAAACATCTACACTCTGATTTGTCTCACACTTGAAAGTTTAATTCACAACTGCTTATTTGTCTCACAAATTAAAGCACCTTATTGAAAATTCAATAAAAAAACATGCCATGTAAACTTCCCTACACTATGGCTATATTTGCTTAAGGATTCAAAAAATATTACGACAGTTATTTTAGGCTAACCCTTGTATTGGTTGTTTTCGAAATATGGCTAAACGTAGGGGGGTTGGGGTAAAGGGGCTTATTTTGCGTTTCTTTTGGGTTATTTAGGGGTTATTTTAACAATTAAATCGAAGCAAAACGAAAGCTTCAATGCGCAAATTTTAGAGAGTAAACGGTGAAACCGTTATCCCCCCATACGGGGAATACGGTAAAAAACATAACTATATGATTCAATAAGGCTTGATTAACATACAATAGGCTCACTTATAGAAAGTATAATTTTGCTAAAAATGAATTATAAGAGAGGTAATGAGACCTTAACCTTTTTCCTTTCCTATTTTGTCCATTAAGTCCATTTCTTCCTCTGCTTTCCTTATTCGATACTTAATTTGTTCTTTAAGGAACTTTTCGAATTTATTAGTTAACTCTTCAATCTGCTTTTGCTGATGTTCGATGATACGGTTAAGGTTGGATAGTGTTTTATCATTATTATCTCGCATTTCCCTCATTTGGTCTCTCATAACTTCAATGTCTTTCCTTGCTTGTGTTCCATGATTCACCGTTAAAAATTGAAACGCTTTGTTGTAAGCATCTATGATTGTTGCTTGACTAATTGCGTACTTTTCCCTTGCGCCTTCTCGTTTATGACCGAAAAGAGTATCCTTGATTTCTTGCGTTAAGTTAGCTCTCAACAATGCGTCATTATAAGCGTCTCTGAGGCTTTTGGTTTTAAATTCGTCTGCTTTATCCTTGCCATATGTCTTTTCAACCATTGACTTTATAGCGTCATTGATGAATCGAACCGTTAGCCGTTCCCCTTTTTGGCTAATGAAAAGCGGTGTTCTACCGTTCGAATCTGGTTTAAGCTGTCCACTATGCCGTCTTTCGTTAAGCATTTCCTTGATGTCATGAACTGCTTCTTCACTGATACATGTTCTTTGCAGAATGTTGGTCTTCTCTCTATACATTCTAATTGGATAATGCCCTTCACAATTTTCTATTTCAGGTAAATCCTCAACGCTTAAGCTTGAAACATCGGTTTCACTAAATCCGCTTTGATAGAGGCACAAAAACAATGGGCGGTCTCTTGAGCTTCCATGCTGATAGATTTGTTTAGCTTGCTGGTTGTCTGGAATCCATTCTTTAATCACTTTGTCTTCAGGTCTCACATCAACAGCTAATTCTCTTCTTTTGAATCTAAGAGGTACTCTATGGGCTGAAAAGAAGCTCTGAATAGGTGTTAATCTGCCGTGAATTGTTTCTGCTCCAAGTTTTTGGGCAACTAAGATATTTTTATACTCAACTACTTTATCTTCAAAAAAACCTCTTTCTTTTGGGTTATCGCTTTGTAAGTCCTTACATCGTTTTTTAAACTGCTCTGTTGGGGATATGCCAATGAAGGCTAGCCACTTGGGATAACGCTCTCGATAGTTCTTTTGGGTTCGCTCGCCAACCTTTGAAAGCCATTCTTTAACGTAGGGGTCATTTAACCAATCGTTATTAGACATGCAATTTCACCTCTCTATTGTTATATGCCCCTCTAAAACTTTCGGTAAAACCGCACGACTCCCTACTTTCTGCTAAACGGTCTGAGAGTAGCACCCCTATAGAGGGGTCTAGCATATTTGCAGCCTAATAGAGGTTCTATGCACAACCTGTAGAGGGATAGGGGTCTGGTGAATCCTAAGAGGGTAGTCACGTATTGGCGAAAAACACTTCATTAGCAATGTTGAATTCACTGCGATTTCTGTTTAGTCAGGATTTCTTGACCAAAAAGCCTTTTAGAAGTTGAAAGCCCTAGTTCTAATTAGGAAAAAAGCATGAGGAAAACTGTTTCTCTACTGCTTTTACTGTTATTCTTGACTAGTGCAGTTATTACAGTATTTGCTGTTGCGACAACTAACACGCCACCCGTGGATTCATCAGAATCAGAACTCACGGCTGAGGACAAAGCGACCAAATTTTTATCCAGCGTTGTTGGGCTCGACCTCACAAAATACACTTTGACCTCACCGTTACCTCCACCTAGTTACAATACGTCCCAATATCATCCAAATACCTACAGGCATCCACCAGAATTTTGCGGTATCGTAAAAGAGGAATGCCCCAGCTTAAAGTTCGAAGCCAACCAAAGCAAAATTGACACAATGAGCATCTTCTACAACGAGCAACTGGTATTTTTCAAAATTGAAGCTTCGCATGGCGAACCCATCTATTCAGAGACACCGTCAACTGACCTTCTCAACCAAGCCAAAACCATACTTCAACGATACCAAACATACGCTAATCAAATGTACACCACGGATAACTCGTATCTTGAGCCCATGCAAAACATTCTAAAAAGCGTTAATGACCTGCCAGCCAAGAACATTACCATTGGAAACTTAAACTTTCAGGTTTCGAAGAACGGAGACAGAACACTCATCAAATGGATATACACTGAAAATGATGTTTCAATGAAATGGAAAAGATTGGAATTAACGTTCAACAAAAACACTTTTGAATCCCTTATAGATAACTGGCGTATCTACAGTGTAAGTGGTCCCAGCGTTATTAATTCTGAGGAAGCCTACAAACTAGCGTTAGAGACTGCTCAAAACACAGAGTTTCGCATTGTCAATGAATACAGAAACGAGACGGTTACGCTGCCTGACCTTTCAGAGTCAGTTTACCAAATGTACTTTAACATGGTGCCATACCGCAATGAAAGCTCTCATAACCCAAGCAAAATTTCCAGAGACCCATTAACGTTGTATCCTTATTGGCAGTTTTACTTTTACTTTAAGGGAGGAACAATCGGAGGCTACTCAGGCATACAGGTTGGCATTTGGGGAGACACAAAAGAAATCGTGTACTGCAACGGCTTTGGCTTCCACGGCGCTTAGAAGAAAGTTTGGCAGAGTAGAAAGAGAAGGATTTATTCGATGTAGATGGCTGGTTGATACGGCATCGCCATCGACGCGCGTCCTTTG
>CAYSWL010000061.1:0-13385 GCA_964434745.1 uncultured Candidatus Bathyarchaeia archaeon
AGATAATGAGCGGTGACTGGAGTTCAGACGTGTGCTCTTCCGATCTCCGCCTAATGTGTCTGATTTTTCAAATAGAGCTACTTTGTGTCCTTTGAGAGTTGCAATTCGCGCTGCTTCAAGACCTGCAACACCGCCTCCAACAATAGCTATCTTTTTCGGTTCTTTGGTTTTTTCTACAAAGTTTTCATTCAAGTATCGGTATTCAAAGCTTTTTAGTGGATTTACGCTACAGTTTACTGGTTCTTGGAAAAATATTCTTTCAATACATTCTTCACAAGCAATACACGGTCTAATTTGGTCAGTTTTGCCGTTTTTTGTTTTGTTTGGCCACTCTGGGTCCGCTATTATTTGTCTACCTAAAAATACAAAGTCTACTGTGTTATTGCAGATTGCTTTTTCTGCAATTTCTGGTTCATAAATCATTCCGCCACTGATTATTGGAATATTTACTACTTTTTTAATTTCACTTGCTCGATCAAAAAAGTATCCTTGTTCGTCATAGTATGCTGGAGGGATTATGTGATCAGCTGTATCGTAGGTGCCGGCTGTTACGTGAAGTGCATCTACCCCTAATTTTTCTAGTTTGGCTGCAAAGGCTTTTGCATCGTCTAAGGTTATGCCGCCTTCTTCATATTCACAGGTTGATAGCCTAAATATTACTGGATAATCAGAGCCGCACTTGCGTTTTATGCCTTCGATAATTTCTGTGGCAAATAAGGTTTTGTCTGTGCCATACTTATCTGTTCTTTTATTAGTTAATGGTGAGAGAAATTGCGATATGAGATATCCGTGGGTGCCATGGACCTCTATCATGTCAAAACCTGCGTTTTTGGCTCTAACTGCTGCGTTAACAAAATGTTCTACCATTTCTTCAACTTCAGAAGTGCTAAGTTCTCTTGGTGTGTTAGCTGGGCGAAATATTTTTCGACCAACAGGGCTTGGACCAACTGGAACGTTGGCTTTAGCCTGTATGCCTCCATGGTAGAGTTGGGCTGCAATTGCACAGTTATGCACTTTTACAGTGCTTGTTAACATGCGAAGTAAAGAAATTAATGAATCATCGTTCATGGCGATTTCTGATTCAAACCCTTTACCTGAAGGGTGAACATAACTTGCTTCAACAACAATTAATCCGACTCCGCCTCTGGCTGCTGATTCAAAATGTGCAAGCACTTGAGAGTTAACTTCACCTGAGACTCCAGCATAGCACATAACCATTGGAGCCATAACCAATCTATTCTTTAATGTTATGTTTCCAATTTTGGATTCAGAAAATAAGCTGCTAAAAGAATTCTTCGACAATAAAATCCCGCCTATATCTTATTATAACTAAAAAAACCTTCGATTTATAGATTATTAAGGCCAAACAACCTCAGATTTCGACTTTGGAATCTGATTGGCTTTTATTTGGCAGTTTTTGGTTTAAAGCTGATGTTGAGTTTATTTAACTGACTGATTGATTGTTGTATTGCTTTGTTAAAGGCTTATTAGTTTTATTTAGTTGTAAAATATTGTTCTTTGGTTTGGTTTTGATGTGTGTTGCGTGTGGTTTTTGGTGTGTAGTGTATGGTTGATTTGAGTGTTGGGTTGTTAGCTTTTGGTTCAGCTTTGGTTCTTATGTTGGCTCATCTTTTTTCGTATAGAATTTATCGTTACTCGTCGCATCATCGTAATAGGGTGTTTTCTTTTTTTGGTGGTATAACAATTGCGTATGTGTTTTTAGATTTGCTTCCTAGGTTGGAGTCTGCAAAGATTCATTTTGAGACTGTGTTTGGTGATTTGCCTCAGTTTATGGATAGTTTGGCAGTGCCTGGGTTGGCTTTGTTAGGTTTTCTTATCTTTTTTAGCTTAGAGCATCTGGCTGTGGGGTCGCGTCATAGTGAGCGTAAAAAGAGTGGGCAAGAGTATGGTGTTAGTCAAGCTTCGTTAGCTGCGTTTAGGATTCATTTTGTTGTGTTGGCTTTTTTTAATATAATTATTGGTTATATTTTGCGTTTTGAAGTTGAGACGGGTATTTTTGCTTTGGTGCTTTACACTTTTGCGTTATCTTTACATTTTATTATTTTGGATAATACAATGGAGGATCATTACAAGAAGCTCTATCTTAAGTTTGGTCGTTATGTTGCTAGTGTTATGCCTTTGATTGGTTGGGGTTTATCTATGATTTTTCCTGAAAATCTTGCTGAGGCTTATTTGCTTCTTGCCTTAATATCTGGTATACTGCTTTTTAATGCTATAAAAGATGAGGTTCCCAGAGGTGGTGGACAGAACTCAGTGATATTTGTTGCTGGCGCTTTATTTTACTCGGTTCTTTTGTTTATTGCTGCTTGGCTTAAAGGCTAAATTTTTGAAAAATGTTGTGTTGTCAAGTTTTAGTGTTGAAAAAGCCTTGTTTTTATCAATATATTAATATCGTATTAAACGCTTTGCTCATTAATAATCTGTGACTTGATGCTTTTAGATTAAACCTGCTGTTTGGTTTTCTACAAGCGTAAGTTGGATTTAGGTTGAGTGTTGTAGTTGAAGATTCGTGTCTTAGGCGCCGCAAGAGAAGTCGGCGGGTCTTGCATATCGGTTGAGACTGAAAACTGTAAAGTTGCCTTAGATTATGGTATAAAGCTTGATGAGGTTACTGATGAGTACCCGAAAAGTTTTGATGCGATAATTATTAGTCACGCGCATTTAGATCATTCTGGTAGTCTTCCCCGTCTTTCTAAGACTAGACGTAGTCAGTATATAGTTGGTTCTAAAGCTACTCGTGATATTAGTGCTGATTTGCTTAAAGATATGATTAAGGTTCAGACTTCTACTGGTGGTACAGAAATTTACGATACACAAGTAATTAATAAAATAGTTGATTCTTGGCATATTGGGGATAATTTTTCTTTACCTGGAATGCAGGTTGAATTGTATTCTGCTGGGCATGTTGCAGGTGCGAGAATGGTTGGTTTACGATCTGAAGGTAAAGAAATTCTCTACACAGGCGATTTTTGCGTTCATGATACAGAAATTATTGATGGCTGTCGCGTTGACTTGTTACCTAAAGAGCCTGATGTTTTGATTATGGAGTCAACTTATGGTGGAAAAATCCGTCCGCCTCGAACTGAAATGGTTGACCAACTCCTAACAGCATTAAATAGTACAATTAAGAAGCGAGGCAACATTTTGATTCCTACTTTTGCTTTCCACCGAAGCCAAGAGATGGCTAAACGTATCGATTTAGCAATGCAGCAAGGAAAACTACCTAAATACAACGTCTACACAGTGTCAAGCTTAGCTCAAAGAATAACCCATCACTTTAACGCGAACCCTAAACTGTTTAATGAAAGAATTCAGCAAGAAGAAAAACCCTTTGAATACAAATATGTTAAGCATGTAGAAAAGACCACTGAAATTGATGAACCAGCAATTGCAATATGTACTCCTGGTTTTGGTCACGCTGGTGCTAGCTTAGCTTTGCTTCAACAGTGGGCTGAAGGCGAAGATAACCTTATCATGCTAACCTCCGGATACTTCCCAGCTGATAGTCCATTAAAGATTGCTAAAGAGAAGCATTATTTCCGGGAAGAAAGCGAAAAAATCCCCATAAGAGCTGAAATTAAGCAAATCGAACTTTCCGGACACGCAGACCAAAACGAATTAGTAGAAACTGTAAAACAGCTAAAACCCAAACGCACAATACTAGTCCATGGCGATCTTGACCAAGCAGAAGCATTATCAGAAAAAATCTCCGACCTAACCGACGTCTACATTCCAGAAAAAGCCGAAAACATAACAATATAACTTCATAAATTATTTACAGTTTCTAATTTATAATTTTTTTATAGTGCATTAATACTTTATTTTGTCTGTATTGCGGCTGTGGTGTAGGCTTTGGTTGCTTTGTTTTCTAAGAGTTTTTCGTCAACGGTCGTTATTTTAGGTAGTTTGTTGCTTGGGTTGGTTTTGCCGCAGGTTGGGTTGCTTTGGAGTTCTTTTACTTTGGTTATTCTTGCGATTATGATGTTTTTGGTTTCTTTGACAATTGAGCCAAGTAAGATTGCTCCGGCTGTTAAGAGTCATAAAATTGTTGTTTTTGCTACGTTTACGATTTTTGTGGTTCCTTCTTTGCTAGGTTTGTTTGCTTTGCCACTTTTTAGTTCTATTGAGTATGCTGCTATTGCTTTGGCTATGTGTGCACCTTCTGCGGTGTCTTCGATTTTTTGGTGTGATATGTTTCGTGGTAATGCTGCTTTAGCGTTGGTACTTAGTGTAGTGGCTAATTTGCTTTCTATAGTTGTTATGCCGACAGTTATGTTGCTAGCAGTTGGTATGTTTATTCCGATTGATGTGGTTTCGATTGTTAGAAATTTGCTGTTTTTAATTGTGCTTCCGCTTTTTGCTGGTCAACTGCTTCGTAAAATATTTCCGCAAAAGATTAAGATGGTTACTGCTCGTAATGGTACTGCTCAGTTGGTGTTGTTGGTTTTTTTGCTTTGGGGCGCTGTTTCTCCAGGTGCTGCGTATGCTACTGCCAATTTAGGTCTATTTGCGTTGTTTAACGTTTTTATTTTCTGCATTTTAGGTTTGACTTTTTTGATAACTTATGTGTTAGGTAGACATTTTGGGCATAGTCAGGCAATTGCTTTAAGTTTAGTTAGTACTCATAAAAATGCAACTTTAGCTATAGTTGTTGGTGGTTTGCTTTTTGGGCCAATAGCACTTCCGCCGTTAATTGCAAATCTTGTTGCTCAAAATATTCTTTTAATTCCTGCTAGAGTAGCTGTGGATAGAGTGAATAAAAATGAGCCAGTGGTATGTAATGTGCCTTAAGTTGCTAGTTTTTAGGGTTTGATTTTAGTTTTATTTTTTGATTTGGTTTCGGATTAGTTTTCTTATTTCGTCTGCTATTAGAACTGAGCTTGATATTAGCACTATTATGGTCCAGTCTGTTATTGATAATGCTTGAGTGCCAAGGGCTGTTTGTAGGATTGGTATTGCGGTTGCTGCGACTTGTAGTATTATTGCTGCTATTATTGCTATTAGTAGGTATTTGTTGGTGAATATGCCTAGTTTGAATATGGATTTGGTTTGTGATCTGCAGTTTAATGAGTTGAAGATTTGGAAAAATGCCATTGTGACAAATGCTAACGTTTGGGCTCTTATGACGTTTTGTGTGTTGAAATTAAATATTGCTAAAGTTCCAATAGCCATGAACGCGCTTACGTAAATGACATTTAGTGTTATGTCTCGGTTTATGATTTTTTCTTTAGGTTTTCTTGGCGGTCTATCCATTACGTCGCCTTCTTTTGCTTCAATAGCAATAGGTATGACTAGAAGGCCATCAGTTACTAGGTTAATCCAAAGTACCTGTACTGGTGCTAGTATTAGTGGTGCACCGGTTAACAGTATTAGTGCTGCTAGTATGGTGACTACTTCGCCTGTGTTGGTGCTAATTAGATATTTGACTACTTTTCGTATGTTGTCAAAAATTACTCGTCCTTCTTCAACTGCGTTAACAATTGATGCAAAGTTATCATCAGTTAGTACCATATCTGCAGTTTCTTTAGCTACATCAGTGCCTGTGATTCCCATGGCAACTCCTATTTCGGCAGCTTTCAATGCAGGCGCATCATTAACGCCATCGCCAGTCATAGATACTATGTGGCCTTTGCGTCTTAGTGATTCTACTATGCGGTATTTGTGGGCTGGTGAAACTCTAGCGAAAACTGCAGTATCATTAATTATTTGGTCGAGTTTATCGTCGTCAATTTCGTATAGTTCTGTTCCGGTTAAAATCTTTGAGTTTTCGTTCATGATTTTTAGTTCTTTTGCTATTGCTTGTGCAGTTAACTTGTGGTCCCCTGTTGCCATGATAACTTTGATTCCTGCTCTTTTGCATAGGTTGACTGCTTGTTTTGCTTCTTCTCTTGGGGGATCGATTAAGCCGATTAAACCGACAAAAACTAGCTGAGGATTTGTTTTCTGAATTTTTTCTTTAAAGTCCTCTAAGTTTTCCTCTTCAATATTTTTGTAGGCAAATGCTAAAACTCTTAGTGCTTGGTTTGCCATTTCATAGTTGTTGTTTAGGATTTGGTCTTTGGTTTGTTGGGTTAAGTTTTCTATTTTGCCGTTTTGTTGTATTTGTGTGCACATATTTAAGATGGTTTCAGGTGCACCTTTGCAGTATGCGGTTATTTGTGTTTGTGAGGTTTTATTGAAGGTGACCATGTATCGGGTTTTAGAGTTGAAAGGAATCTCATCTATGCGTGGAAATTTTTCTTCTATTATGTCTTTTTCGTATCCTGCCTTTTCAGCAGCTACTATAAGTGCGCCTTCAGTGGGGTCACCTTGGATTTCCCAGCGAAAAGTCTCCTCTACCTCGCGGCGTCTTAGCCGTGCATCATTACACAGAACTGCTGTATGGAAAAATTGTGTAAAGACTTCATTTTCCTTTAGATTAATTGGTGTATTTTCATGTTCAAAGTTGCCTTTTGGTTCGTAGCCAACCCCTGTGACGTTGATGACTTTTTTATCTGCATAAATTTTTTGGGCAGTCATCTGGTTAGTTGTTAATGTGCCTGTTTTGTCTGTGCATATTACCGTGGCTGATCCGAGGGTGTCGACGGCTTGTAGTTTTCGTATGATAACATTTCGTTTGGCCATCCGGTTTACTGCGATTGCTAAAGTTAAGGTGATGACTGTAGGTAGTCCTTCTGGAATTGCTGAAACTGCTGTGGCAAGAGCAAATAGGAAAATCGTTATAAAATCAAAGCCTCTAAGAAGGCCGATTATTAAGGTTAATGCGCTTGCAAGAAGGGCAAATATTCCTAGTTTTCTGCTAAGATCTAAGGTTCGTTTTTTAATTGGGGTTTCTGCTTTTTCTGTAGTTTTAATCATATCTGCGATTTTGCCCATTTCAGTTTGTTTTCCAGTAGCGAAGATGACTGCTTTTCCGCGTCCATTGGTAATTACTGTTCCTGAGAAAATTAGGTTGGTTCTATCTGCTATTGGTGCAGGTCCTGCTATGGGTTCTATTGTTTTTCTTACTGGATTTGATTCTCCCGTTAGGCTTGATTCGTCAATTTCAAGGTTAGCTGCTTCAAAAAGTCTAGAATCAGCTGGTACTTTATCGCCAGCATTAAGAATAATGACATCGCCTGGAACTATTTCTCTGGCTTTAAGTCGTGTCTCAATACATTGAGGTTGTTCTTTACAGTTTCGTAACACTTGCGCTTCAGGAGCTGACATTGATTTTAATGCTTCAAGTGCCGATTCAGCTTTAAATTCTTGGAAAAACCCGATAATTGTGTTAAGTAATATTACTATAAAAATAACTGCAGTATCTATTGCTTTACCTACTGCAAACGAAATTAATGCAGCAGCAATAAGCACTACAAAAAGCGGATTTTTTAATTGATTAATAAGAATTTTAAACCATGCATTTTTCTTTTCTTTTTCAAGCTCATTTGGCCCAAACTTTTCCAGCCTGCCTTGTGCTTCTTCTTCAGATAACCCAATCTCACTTGAATCAAGCATTTGAAAAGTTTCTTTAACTTCTCTATTATGCCAATCTTGCTTTTGGACCAATAACTCACTTCCACATACCAAATTTTAATACCGGATTTACCTCCAACGATAAAGCTAAGTCAAATTAAATCAGGTCAAGTCAATTCAAGTCAAGTCAATTCAAGTAGGTGAGTGAAGTTGAATTGATTGTGTAAGCTTGATTTGGTTTGGTGTTCAAGCCAAAATTGTTAAGGTTAATCCTACAGTTTTAAGAAAACTTCGAGACTATAAACCTTAAGTGTTTCACACCGGGCAGGTAGGTGAATGAAAAAGCATAAATTGTGATAACTCTAAATATAATAATATTAGTAATCGCTTTTCTTGGTTAACAATATGTAAAATTAAATGGAATAGAAAAGATGCTGACATGTGGCAGTTTATCTTTAGGATGTGTGTTTGCCATCTTTAGGTGAATGCTGTTTAGTTGGTGTCTTCTTGTGGAATATTGGTTAGCCAAGTTTAATTTGGTTACTAAATGTCCAGCTAGCTAGAGGAGTAGATAAGATTAGATGAAGTATGGTGCGGTGTTTGCTGTTTTTATGGTTTTAGCGTTGCCTATTGCTAGTTTGGTTGTGTGTTTGCAGTTGCCTGTTGTTTTGGGGGATGATTTGCAGTTAAGTATTGATAAGGCAAATGTGGCACTTAAGAATGCTTTTAGTGCTGTTGTATCTGCTAAAGGTTCAGGTTGTGATGTTGATGATTTGTTAGTTGATTTGAATTATGCTGGTTCTTTGGTTGCGGATGCGGAAAATGCGTATGGTCGTGGAGATTTTGTTGTTGCTGATTTTAAAGCCGATAGTGCGTTGCAAATTGCACATCAGGTTCAAAATAGTGCAGAAAACTTTGTTGGTTCTTTTGAGTTGGATATTTTTTGGGTAGCTGTTGTTTTCTCTATCGGAGGATCAGCAGTACTTTTTGTTGGGTTAATGCTATTTTGGCGTCGTTTTAAAGTTTGTTTTGAAAAAGACGCTTTGAAGCTTAAAAATATGCGTTTAGTATTTACTGTTGTAGGGTTAGTAGGCGTTTTACTGTTTAGTTTTCCTGCTTTGACTATGTTACGTTCTTCTGCTCAAGAGTCGTTTTCGACAATTTATATTCTTGGACCTGACCACCTAACTAATAGCATACCTTCTGAAGTTGAATTAGGCACTTCCTATACGACGTATTTGGGTGTAAAAAATCATTTAGGGTATGTGGCTAACTACGTTTGTTTAGTAAAGTTAGCAAATGATGGCGATGTTCTTCCTGATTCTGAGCTTGGCAGCTTTAGCACGTTACCAACTTTATACAAATTTAACTTATTCTTAGATGATGGCCAGAACTGGGAAAAGCCTTTAATATTCCAATTTAACAACGCAAGCTACTTTTCTAGCCATGCTGTACTTGAAAGTATAACGATAAATGGTGAAGATTTTTTTGTAAACAAGCCTTCACAGATAGATCTCAATAGTTCGTCTTACTATTATGGAATTATAGTCGAGCTTTGGGCGTTAAATGAATCAACAATGACATATGAATATCTGAACCAATTCATATTTTTTTATCTTAATCTGAACTGATTTAATTGGCGCCATTTTTCAACAATAAATTTTTGTTGATTTCTCCTATTATTCCATACCACCATACGCGTTGTAGTTTGCAGGTCCCTTATTATTTAGCTCTTGTTTTGCATAATTGTAGGGCACGCTTAATTTTAGGCAAAGATATTGTTTAGGCTTATGTTTAAGGCTTGATTTGATTGTGTTTTTGGTGTATTGTGTCTGATTTGGTGAAACTGATTGTTTTTGAAATGTATTAAAAAGGAAAATGACTTAATCTTTTGATTTACTGGATATGGCGGGTGATTCCCATTTTTCCTTTTTATAATATTTATTAGGGGTGTGTAGAATTTATGGTGGTTTTTGCTTTTAGTTTTGTATGGAAGCCTGTGATGTTGTTTAGGATTTTCATCAATAAGGTTTTGTTTTCAAATCAGCCCAAAAGAGCTGAAAACCCTATCTATGGACCGCTAAAGCATTTCAAGTTATAGTTTTTGCAGGCTAAGGGCTTAGCAAATGACACTCGCTTAGCAGAGTACTTAAAAAAGCACCCAAAAGACCTACAGATTAGGCCTTAGCTCTGTTCCGGATCGAACCACAATTGGTCGATGGCACAAACACTACATAATCCTACTAGAAGAGCTCTTCAACAAGATAGCTAATATGCTTCAAATGGTTATGCCAACTATGTTGCTGGTTGTAGATTCTACACTCTTTGTTGATTTGCTTGATGGTCAAGCAATCTTTGGCTACACTAGCAGAGGTAAATTTCGTGGCTTTAAACTTCACAGCGCCGTAAACCAGCTTGGCTTGCCGCTAAGAGCAGTTGTTAGCAACGCTAACCAGTATGATTCAACCTATTTTTCAGAGCTGATTTGGGACCTAAAAGCTAACTATGTACTAGTTGGTGCGAGCATTGATTGCAAAGAAGTCGTAAAGCAGCAAAATCGATCAACGTTAAGTCTCTTATTATAGCTAACCCTAGGCGTAAAGGCAAACCCAAAACAAGCCTCGCCAAAGTCGCGCGCTAAGAACGAAAAAATCAGGTAGAGAGAACTAATTTATTAAGAGAAACCGTAAAAGAACAAAAACAAGCAATCATACAGGATAGCAAAGTTAGATTGTTAATTACTTACTATAGGCTGAATGGCAGATGTGATGCCTCTAATATTAGTGGAGGAATAGCTGATGTCCTCAACGGTTTAGCCTATACTGACGATAGACAAATTGATGAAGTGCACTATGTTGAAGAGAAATGTATAGTTAATGAATACATCGTAACCTAGAAAAAATCGTAAAAAATGTTATTCACCAATTATAGCGCGCTTCTTTCCAGTAGCTCTCCTACTATTTTATGTAATTCTTTGAAATGAATCACATAAGGATTGCTTTCGTCAAAAGCATCATGTTCAGAGTCAGGATAACGAGTAACTGCCTCTAAAGAATATAGCAGAACATGGAGAGCAAGTCAATAAAATGCTTCTTTGCAAGCTTAACCTTGGGCAGTATGCGGTGGATGAGTTGTGGACAACTGTTAAAAAACAGAAAAGAGTTAAGCATAACAGCCCAACTGCAACTCAAGAAGGTATAGCATCTACATCTGTACAACAGTAAAGAGGAATTCTTACTTTTTTGTTGCGTTTACTTTGGGCAAGTGGACGCAGAAAACCTGCGGTGAAATGATGGGTGACTTCAAAAGAAGCTTAAGGAAACCTGGTTGAGGGACGGTGATTGAGGTGTTCACTGATGGAAACGACTATTACACGTATGTTCTTCCAAGGTTCTTTAGAGTTAGGCAGCTTAACTATGGGCAGCTTGTGAAGATAAGAGATGCTAATGGGTGACTTATCCGCAAAGAGTTCAATGTGGTGTATGGCAATCATGATGTGGCTGACATTGAAGCGGTTGATGTGGGGAATCTTAGCATTTTTCGGGAAAGAGTTGGCAGGTTGTTTAGGAAGATAAAGTGCTACTCTAAAATGAAGCGATGTTTTTGGAATGCTTTAACTCTTTTTATGTTTTACTGGGGCTTTATCTCAAATAAAAAGAGGTATAACGCCGGCAATGATGGATGTCTGTTTATCGCAAGTTTGGGGTTGGCATGACTTTTACTACTTAGCGATAACTCATCTAAATTAGGACACTGCAATGTTCTATTTTAAATCAAATGTTGCTCGATAACTTTTATTAATGATTTGATGTATTACGTCGGTCGATGTATATGCAAATGCATGCGTTGCTCGACGTTTATCCTGTGTACTTTTATAAGCTAGACGTGTCTGCGGGTAATCTGCTGTTAGGCTTGTTGGCTATATTAAACCGATAACTGTCTGAAGGTGGATGAAATGGATCAACATCGGGGGCGCTTTGTTAATGTTGACCTGATTCGTACTGTAGCCATGATGGGCGTTATTCTGCTTCACGCAGCAGGTCGATATACAATAACCAGTAATCAACTGAGCCAAATGAATCAGTTGGATTTCGTTAGTTGGGCATTTGTTGATGTTTATCAAAGTATTGCGGTGCCCCTTAGTGTGCCCCTATTTTTAATGTTGTCCGGCGCTCTTTTGCTTCAACCAAACAAATTTGATACTCTTAGTGCCTTTTTTAAAAAACGCTGGTTTCGTATCGTTTTGCCTACAATATTTTGGGGATGTATATATTTTGTTTGGGTCTTCTTAATAAAAAACATACCTTTTTCTCTAACAGTTATTGTCCAAGGCATACTTAATGGTCCGTATGAACATTTTTGGTACATTTACACGATTATTGGGCTTTACTTATTAACTCCAATTTTACGTGTGTTTATGACCCACGCAAATCAGGCTCTGGTAAAATATTTTATTGTGTTGTGGATAATAGGGGTCGCTATACTTCCTTTTCTTAGTTTATTTTCTGTTTTAGAATTACACAGTAATGTTTTTACTATTACGGGTTATGTAGGCTTCTTTATACTAGGTGCATTTCTTTCTACTGTACGTGTACAGCGATCAACAGTTTCGCTTCTTATGTCTCTTGGTATAGTCTTAACTGCATTTGGCACTTACGTACTAGCGGCTACTGGTGCAGATAAAGGAATGTACTTCTTCCAGTTGTACTTAAGCCCCACTATAATTTTTACCTCAGTTATGGCATTCTTGTTTTTACTTGCAATTAAGCCTTTTAATGTAAATACGGTTAAGTCTTCTTATATTCATAAACTCTTTAAATGTATTAGCCAAAATACCTTGGCAATATTCTTTATCCACGTCATTATAATTGAATCTATTCAATTAGGTTATTTTGGTTTCACAATTAATCGTGACGTAATTAATCCTATAGTTGGGGTTCCTCTGTTGGCAATAATTACCTTATTTATTTCTTTGATTATAATTCTTATACTGAGAAAAGTGCCATACTTGAAGAAGCTAATTGGAGCAATAGATACCTGATGAACAAAAAATCTAAAATTCTGTCTATTATCATGATTGTTTTACTTGTTACATCAGTTTTTGTAGTTTACTTGGTTTTAATTTCTGAAAATGAAAAAATTGTTTCCGAACCAATTCGTGTAGCATGCGTTGGTGATAGCATTACTCAATCAGGGTATCCGTATGATCTTTGGCAGATGCTTGGACGTAATGCACCTTTTATTATTGGTAATTATACTGAGCATCCTGATGCGTTTAGCGATGTATCAGCTGGCAAGGCGCGCTATATGATTGGCAATTTTGGAGTTGGAGGAACCACTGTTACCCTGAGTTCTGAAACCCCTTATATGAATACAAGTGCATACCAAGATGCTTTATCATTTCAACCTGACATAGTTATCATAATGCTAGGAACTAACGATGCTCAACCAAATCTTCATATGTATAATACAAGTTTTGTAGATGACTATACTAAGCTAATTGCTTCGTTCCAAGAGCTTGGAAGTAACCCGAAAATATGGATTGCGCTCCCGCCGCCTATTTTTGAAGATCAAGGCGGTAAAATGTGTCCTGAATATTTCCAACTCACCATAATTCCTATGATTGAGCAGATGGCATATAATGCTAATTTGCCGATAATAGACGTTTATTCAGTTTTAGCTGGCTACCCTGATTATTTTCCTGATGGAGTACATCCTAATAATGACGGCATAAATTTAATCGCTAACATAATGTATAATGCTATAACTTCTTGATTCTTAAACAACAAAACTTTTTTCTGTTATCTATACTAGATAGATGGGTTATTTACAAATTATTAACGCGAATCTTTGTAGCTATTTAATGTTGTTTATAGTGAGGTATGTATTGGTGTGTTTTTCTTTTTTAG
>CAYSWL010000062.1:0-13373 GCA_964434745.1 uncultured Candidatus Bathyarchaeia archaeon
TTATATATTAAAAATGCAGAGCTTCTAAGAATTTTTGGTCGGTATATTAATAGCAATGTATGTAATGTGTCTAAATTCGACAGATTTAGACATTAGGATAAAAAGAAGCTTTCATGTATAGTGTCATAAGAACTAATATGGACTATCTTTTTTCTTTTCTTTACTTATTTTTGTGCTATTTACACAATAGTTTGTTAGCATCATTAGTGTGGCAAATTAATAATAGCGGCAAAAACTGGTTGACGCAAAGTGTATTATAGGTGCGTATAAAACAGATAAATTATAAGTAACTTGGCTTCTGTACTGTTTCATTCATAAAACTTTTATATCTCGTTAAGGGTTTGTGCTTATGCATCCCAATTATAGTGACCATGGTGTTCAGATGGAACCCAGCAAAAAGCCACTGAACGTTCTAGTTAAACAGTTGCACGGTAACATTGAAGTAGTCCTTAAAAATGGCTGCGAATACAAAGGTAAAATGATTAAAGTTGACGGCCACATGAACATACTCCTAGAAGGCGCAACAGAATACAAAGACCAACAGATGCTAACCAACTACGGCAACGTATTGCTTCGCGGCAACAACGTACTCTATATAATCCTGGACTCAACCAGGCATTAACCACCCCATTTAAAATTCTGCTACTTAAATCTGTAACTTTTCAGTGTTACCTACTACAAAATCTCTCGCTTTCTCAATCTCTACTTTGAGTTTGTACTTGCGACTGAAAAAATCTAACACGTTTTTCAAGTCCCTATTAAGAAGATCCTCGGTGTTAGGGTGCTGACGTGTAACATATTGGGGCCAGTCAATGATTAGTACACGCATATCAGGCTGCACAATTATGTTGTAATCACTTAAATCAGCATGGACAATACCTGCTTCTATGTAAGCTTTTTTTACATTTATTAAAATCTCTTTTAACACTTCTTTAGCGTCTTCAAGCTCTTTCCATTTTGATAGTTCAGCGCCTTCAATAACACCCATAACTATTGCATGACGGTTCTGATATATCGGCTTTGGGACTGCAATTCCATGCTCATATGCGAGTCGTAGAGCCATAAACTCTTTTTCCGCTGCTAGCCTTGACTGGAATAGCCAGCTTGCATGGTCCGGCATGTATCCTCGGGTGCGGCGGGTTTGCCTAAAACTAATGCGGCCTAGTCGATGGAACTTAACTGCTACGCGCTCATTTTCAGGGTTTAATGCATCAAAAACGTCTGCTTCTTTACCTACGCCCAACGGTTTACCAAATGCCTCTAGCACTTCGGCTTTCACAAAGGCGTTAATGGCTAAGCAATCATAACCTGTAAAGTTTAGCGTATATCCTTCGTAGGCACCGTACATTCGTCTAATCAGGCTTAATTTGTTAAGCCGATTAAGTGTATACTCTATCCGATCCATTGGGACCTTAGAGTACTTATGTACCTGTTCTATTGGAACAAATTCGCGTTTACTCATAGCAGACTCTATTATCTGAAGCACTTTAAGATCTTCAATTTGAAGTTCTTTGAATTTTTGTACAGCAATTTCAGCAGACGACATCTACTATACTTCTGTGCCACCTTGTTAATAAGAGTAAAAGTTTGCGAGCAGAGTTTACCTTATATGCTAGTTCTTTCCCTAGTGTTTTTAGTATCATTACTTTGCTGTAAATTGGGGCAGTTAGGTTTTTAGAAATGGCAGTTGATCAAGAAAACGTCTCAAAAGTACTTTCAGTGCTCTCACATAGGATAAGAAGAGAAATTCTTCTTATTTTAAATGAGAAAGGTGAAAGTAGCTTCACTGACTTAATGAACACGCTAAATATTGATACTGGTAAGCTTAGTTTTCACATACGTACTTTATCACCATTTCTTCAGCAAACCGAAAGTGGAAAATATCGTCTTAGCCGTGCAGGCGAAGATGCGGTGCGTGTAATATATGATGTTGAATCATGGGCTGAAGCAGCTGATGTAACTAGAAAAGCAACTCAACTTGTTCTTGCGTCCTTTAGAAAAAGAACATATGCTTTCTTAATTGATTTTGGAATGATTTTCTTAGTTACCTCTTTAATCTTAATTGAGTTAGTTCTATCGTTTTTGGGTGGTGATACTGTTATTATTCTTACCTTACTTTTTGCTTCTTTAGGCTTCTTGTGGGTGTATTCAACACTGCTTGAAGGCTTTAGTGGTCAAAGTATAGGTAAACGGGTTATAGGTCTAAAAGTAGTTAAGATAAATGGTAAAAAGATGGATTATGAGCATGCAGCAGTACGTAACTTTGGAAAGATACTTTTGCCTTTTGATTTGCTCTTCGGTTATCCGCTTAATGATCCTAGGTTTATCCGTTACTTTGACAAGTTCGCAGGAACCACAGTTATTGATTTAAGACAGCGTCAAACGGTAAATGCTAACTCTGCCTCTGCACCTACAGAAACTTCAGTTGATGAAAAAACAGATTCTTAGAACTGTTATTCTATAATTGTATGATTTGTGCCGCTGTCACTGCAGCTTCTGCCATTTTTTCCATTTCAATGCTTTTTTCAGCTTCTTTTATAGCTTCCATTTTTGCCTGAGTTGATGGCATTGACGGTACGGCTGAACAGCCTTGAGTTCTTATGATTGAAACATCGTATGTGCCAACTTTTCGAGCAATAGCTTCTGTTTCCTTTTTATCAAATCCTAATAGTGGTCGATGAATTGGGTACTTGGTTGCAGCTTGATCTATAACGTAAAGGTTTTGCATTGTCTGGCTTGCCTGCTCGCCTATTGATTCTCCTGTAACTATGCCTACTGCACTCTCAATGTCTGCTATGTGTTCGGCGATGCGGTACATAAGTCGTTTGCAAAATAGGCATGTGAACCTTTCAGGTGTTTTTTGCATTATCTCTGTCATGTTTTCCCCATTTGGCACTATATACATTTTCTTAATGTATCCTGCGCTCCACTCTTTTAATTTTCGAGCGGTATCGATGGCTTTCTGTTTGGAAACTTCATCTGTGTATGGGAAATTATCAACGTAAACTGGTACAGATGGACATCCACGTTTCATGGTAAGCCAACATGCAACAGGTGAATCTATTCCGCCGCTAAGTAAACAAACCGTTTTTGCTTGTGTGCCAACTGGAAATCCTCCTGCACCTTGCAAGGTCTGTGCATACACATAGGCTTCTTGGTCGCGAACTTCAACTGTTATCGTAACTTCTGGATTAGTAAGATTCACTTTTGGACTGCGTGTTTTATACGCTTCAAGAATTTGTTCACCAAGGTCACGACAAATTTCTACACTAGTATATGGATGTGTCCCAACTCGATGACATCTCACAGCAAATGTTGTATGGTTCTTTATAATTGGATCTACCATAGTGAGTGTGGCTTGTGTCATTATTTTAAAATCAGATGTGGTCTGCTTTGCAGGAGAAACGCTGGTTATCCCAAAGACACGTGTTAGTACTTTAGCTGTCTCGAAGGGCTTATCAGTTTTTAAGTATATTCTTCCTCTTAAGCGTTCAATTGTTAAAGGTTTTAAATCTGCTTCTTTAAGTGTCTGCTTAAGGTTCTGCAACGCCTGCTTCTCGTAAACACGTCTAGTCCATTCACTTTTAATACCTATCTCTCCGCTGAACCGCACAATAATAGTGTCAGGATCCATGAGCATAACCTGCTTCAAAGTTAATTGGAAAAAGAGCCGCAACAGCGAATTTAACGCTTTGCTTTTAAACAGACTTATCTGCCAAAACCAAATACCCTGCAAAAGAATTGGATCTTCAATTCTTGTTTGATCATCAGAGTCGGTTTATTAGAATCTTTTTAAAAAATACAATTTATTGTTATTTTCCTTGTTACTATTGTAATCTGTGGAGTATACGATATTTTTGTAATATTTCAATATTGTATCTTTATATTTTTACCCAGCACTTAGCATTCTAACTTTAAATTACTGTCTTCTTCTGATAGGCGTCTTATTAAGTTGAGTTTCGTAAGATTTTGATTCTTTCTTGATAAGCGACTGCTTTTTGCAAGTAGACTTTATTTAATGCATACTTTGGATGTTGCATCGCTAGTTTGAGTAAAATTTCACTAGCTTTTTGATATAATACTATCGCTTGGTCTTTATTGCCTTGCTTATCAAGTCTTACTGCTTCTAAAGCGTAACTAGTTGCCAGTTTCTCTGCTTCGCCAGATGCATTTATGTGTGTCATACTTGTTTTGTCTAAATGATTGTTAATAATTCTTCATCTACTTATTTTCATAAAAGCCTCATTTCAATGATTAAATCAAAAGTTTAATGCTGAAATTCGAATTGCCAAATTTTAGTAAAGTTTAAAAGTGACATTTAGGTGTACTATTGGTTCTATGTGGTTTAGCAGCGTGCTTGAACTTGAATTCTTGTTCAGCGAAAAACCGCTTGCTAGCTAGGTAGCTCGTAATAATATGGAGGCGAAAGTTAAATGCTATCAAGAGATTGTGATGGATGCAGCCAAATGAGGCCATGCAGCATACGTTACAATGTTGCAAACAAGGGCGATAAAGTATACTGCCCAGATGGGACTGCTCATCTAGTAGACTAAATGTACCCGATAGTTCGTTTGGTTAAATTAATCTGTACATTTTGATCCTTGCGATAGCTAAGGAGCTTTTATCTTCTTTTTCTTTTTAGTTAATTTTTAACTCATAATAGTGACCATGCTAGCTTGAAGGTATTATAGGAAACGGTTTTAACGTGTATTGTTAACCTATAGCTACTGAGGCACAGCAGTTGAATTATCTTGACATAGCAAATGCATACGAAAAAATTGAAGCTACCACCAAACGGCTTGAAATGACCGATTTATTAGTAGAAATATTAAAACAGACTCCTCCTGACTTAATTGCCAAAGTTGTCTATCTTACACAAGGTAAATTATATCCTGATTTTGCAGGCATAGAAATTGGTATAGCAGAAAAGCTAGCAGTTAAAGCTGTGTCTCGTGCCTGTGGGAAAAAAGAAGCCGACATTGAAGTTGACCTGCGTAAAACTGGCGATATAGGTGAGACTGCGCAAAACTGTTTGGCAAAAAGGATGCAGTCCATCTTTGGTTCACAGAAAAATCTTACTGTACAGAGAGTATATGAAACATTTGATAAGATGGCTAAAAAGTCTGGTTCAGGCACTGTAGAGACAAAGATGGGTATGATTGTAGGCTTACTAGCTGATGCTTCACCTAAAGAGGCTAAATATATTCTGCGAACTCTAACTGGTAAATTACGCTTAGGTATTGCTGATATGACTGTGCTAGATGCTTTATCTATCGCGTATGGTGGCGGCAAAGAAGCCCGTAAAGAAGTTGAACGTGCCTATAACATCAGCTCAGATCTAGGTAGAGTAGCAACTGTGCTGGTAACACAAGGTATTGCCGGAATACGCAACTATAAAGTTCTAGTTTTTGAACCTATACGTCCAATGCTGGCTGAACGGTTGCCTTCTCCACAGGAAATTATTGACAAACTAGGCGGTAAATGCGTAGCCGAATACAAATATGACGGTGAACGTATCCAACTCCACAAGAAAGGAAATGAAGTAAAATTATTTTCTCGTAAACTCGAAAAAATCTCTGACCAATACCCTGATGCTGTTGAACTAGTTCAAAAACACGTTAAGGCAGACGAGGCTATATTGGAAGGTGAATGTGTTGCGATGGATCTTGAATCTGGGGAGATGTTGCCATTTCAAGAACTCATGCATCGGCGACGCAAATATGGTATCAAAGAGGCCATATCCCAATATCCAGTATCACTTTTCATGTTCGATGCGCTTTATATTAACGGGAAAGATTACACTCAAGAACCATATCCTACACGTCGAAGTGCTCTTGAGGCTGTTATAGAAAAAAACATTCAGGTTCAGTTGGCAAAACAAGTAACTGTTAGCAAAGCTAAACAGCTTGAAGAATTTTTTGAAGAAGCCATAGAGGACGGTTGTGAAGGTATTGTATGTAAATCAGTTAAATCAGAATCGGTTTATCAAGCAGGTGCACGGGATTGGTTATGGATAAAATTCAAACGAGACTACAAGAGCGAAATGACCGACACTGTTGACTTGGTTGTGGTAGGCGCATTTTATGGCAGAGGTAAACGGGCTGGTTCATATGGCGCTTTACTATTAGCAACCTACAATAAAGAGACCGATACATTTGAGACTGTTACTAAGCTAGGTTCAGGATTTACAGACAAGGACTTAGCTCTAATACCTGAAATGCTTAAAAAACATGAGGTACCCCGCAAGCATTCTCGTGTGCAGTCAACTTTAGAAGCAAATGTGTGGTTTGAGCCTGCTATAGTGCTTGAAGTTTTAGGTGCAGAAATTACTTTAAGTCCAATTCATAATGCTGCTATGAACTCAATTCGCAAAGATAGCGGTTTAGCTATCAGGTTCCCAAGGTTTACGGGTAAATACCGTACAGATAAAGCACCTGAAGATGCGACTACAAGTACTGAAATAGTTGAAATGTACCGTAATCAGCTAAAGAAAATCAACCAAAGTTAATCTAACTACACAGAACTGTGCATAAAGTTTAAAGTTATAAAACCCTGATAGCACATTGTAATTGTAACGGCAGTGTGGATAGATATGTCACTAGATCAGGAAAAATTCAAAGCGCTCCTTGCCCTAAAAACACGGCTGGAGAAACGGATAACAGAAATCGAAGCTGAACAAGTAGAGCTAAAAAATAGCCTAGATGCCGTAAATACTATACTGCTTGAAAAAGGCTTCAAACGTGGAAATATCAAAGACGCTGAAAAACAAGCAAAAGATGCTCAAACTGCTACAGCTAACGTGGCTAAAGCAGCTGAACCCGTGGCTAAGTCTGTCCAAACGATAGCTACACCTTCTGCAAAAGAGTCTGCGCCTATAAAAGAGTCTATAGATGCTAAACCTAAACTATCTGGGTATCAGGGTGGTGAACCTGAAAATGTTATCCCGCTTAAAAGCATAAACGATGAATCTTTAGCGATTATTTATGTAGAAAAAGATTCTATCCACGTTCTGCCAGATGAGAGCAAACATTTTACTGTTAACACACCACCATTTAGTAACTTCCTTGTCGAACGCGTTCTTGCAAAGATGCAAGATAAGGACACAGAACTGGTGAGAATGAAGCAGCTTTCACAAGATAAAATGTTTAGCTATAATATTATTCGTGAGGGCGATCTTATCCGTGAAATTGTCATTCGTAATGTTGACGAAGACCGCTTTAGAGAACTAAAATCAAGTATCCGCTGGACATTAGAAAAGATGTACGAAAAAATGAAGGGCCCACAGTAAAAGTGGATTATTTTATTTTTTTATGTTGTATGTTTTTCTATAGTTGAGTCATACTGCTTTTTTGGGCATAGACCTACTATACGGTCTACCTCACAAGCGTCTTTGATTAGTACAACAGTTGGTATGCTAAATACTTGAAACTTTTCAGCTGTCTTTGGGCTTTCATCGACGTCAAGCTTGGCAACTAAAACTTTTCCTTCAAGTTCTTTTGCAAGTTCTTCAATGGTAGGTGCAAGAGCCCTGCAAGGTCCACACCAACCTGCCCAAAAATCAATTAAAACTAACTTATTTTTGTTTATAGTTTCTTCAAAATTTGCATCAGTTAAATGAAATGGACCACTACTCATAAGGCATTTTCCCCACTACTTCTCTAGTTTGCTTTGATATAAACTGTTCGTGTAGCGTTTACTTACCAGATTGCAACTGTTCACGTAACCGCCTAAACGTTTGGTATGCTTGTTGTGAGTTTGATATATTTGCAGCTGCTTTCTCAAATGGGCACATGCCTGTTTTTTCAATATTTAACACATTCTCAACAAGCTCTTTCCATTGGTACCCAATTTTATTTTCCTTAAGAACTGTTTGTGCTTTTTGGCTAAGAACTGATGCATAGACTTCTTTGACTTTTGCATACGCACAAAGTAGTGCAACAGCTTTACCTACAACTCTGTCAGCGACAGAAGAATCCTCTAAGTTTTGACCACATTTTTCAATAGCATCTAGAAAACCGCTGATGCGATGATTATCTGATTGGTAAAGGATTTTGCTATTCTTTACAATAACCAAGGTTAGTTTATTTTCATACAATTCGCCTTTCGCTAAATCTAAATCTTTCATTAGGTCTCAAACAGAACAATGTGTTACTAATAGAAAACTCTACCTGAAAATTATTACTTTAACCAGACTCCTATTTATTTAATCTCACCTAATAACACACCTATTATACCGATAGATGAAAAATAGAAGTTTTATTTTATTTTGAACGTGAATATTCTACTCTAATACAATATTTTTTATTGCCAGAATAATGTTGGTGTAAAAGCTTTTAGGTATAAAGTACCCACATTAAGAAGCGATTTACATGTCAAGAATTACTCGTATCGGCGTAACATTTCCACCTGATTTACTAAAGGACTTCGACGAAATCATTGATAAAATGGGTTATGAGAGTCGTAGCAAGGCAATTCAAGACGCTGTGCGTCTTTTTGTTACTGAACGCAAATGGCTCAAAGAAGAAGCTAGTACTCCTCAGACTGGTGTGTTGCTTATGGTCTACGACCATGATGTACGTGGTCTAGAAAGTGATCTTACTGAATCAGCACATGAGCATTCTGACCTGATTACCTCTACACTTCATGTTCATGTAAGTCAACACGATTGTTTGGAGGCAATTGCTGTTAAAGGTAAAGCTCGTGAAATTAGGCATTTGAGCGATGAGTTAGCTACAAAACGAGGCGTTAAGATACTAAAAACTGTAATCGTAAGTACATAATTTAGCATTTAGCCTACAAAGTGGGCATAATCTTTACGCTAAACTAAAAACGAAAGATTATTTCACACGGCAGCCTTAAAAAAATGGTTCAATCCGTGAAATATATTTTCTTTTTTACCTATAATTGTAATTACTAAAAAGTCGGTGTTGAAGAAAAAAGTCAACACTATCTACGAGACAGAATATTTTACGATTTTACTTGGAACATACGTTCTAAAGACAGTTTTGCTTTTTCTGCAATTTGTTCTGGAACTTTTACTATGTGTTTTTCTTCTTTTAGTGAAGTGTAAATCCGATCTAACGTGTTAAGTTTCATGTTGGGGCAGAAAGCACCGTCATATGCGAGGTAAAATATTTTTTCAGGGTTTTCTTTTCGTAAACGATGTAGTAAACCTTCTTCAGTGCCGATTATGAATTCTTTAGCGTTGCTTTCTTTGACAAATTTACACATTTTGCTGGTGCTACCTATGTAATCTGCTACTTTACGCATTTCGCGAGTGCATTCGGGGTGAACCGCTACTACGGCATTAGGATGTTGTTGTTTTAATATTATCACTTCTTCAGGCTGGAACAATAAGTGTGTTGGGCAAAACCCCCATTCGGGCAGAGGAATTAGAGTTTTACCTGTTTTTTCTGCTGCATACTCAGCTAGATTACGGTCTGGTCCAAAAAGAATCGTATCTGAGTCTAATGATCTGACTACTTCAACGGCATTAGCGCTGGTGCAACATATATCACATTCGGCTTTTGCTTCAGCAAGCGAATTAACATATAATACTACGGGTGCTTGAGGGTACTTTAGTTTTGCACGTTTAATTTCATCAACAGTAAGCATTTGCGCCATTGGACACCTAGCGCCAAGCGTGGGTAAAAGAACCTTTTTTTCTGGATTAAGTAAAGCTGCAGATTCAGCCATGAAATTTACGGCGCTAAAAAGGATGATTTCTGCGTCTTTTTCTTGCATAGCTTTACGGCTTAGTTCAATGCTATCGCCAACATAATCGGCTATGTCCTGAATTTCCGAACGCTGGTAATTGTGAGCGAGTATAATTGCTTTTTTCTCTTTCTTAAGTTGCTGAATTTTCGCAATTAAGTCATTCATTACTTCGCGCCTACAAGTAGGAGGATAACAGGTTACTATAGAAGATATATGCTTTTACCTAATTTTGCTCTATTTTCTTCATTTATAACCGCTTTAATCATTTTGCAATAACATCTGTGAAAAATTTTTTAAAAATGGTAAAGAAGCGGTTATATCAATTGCTTGTCATGTAGCGGAAAACTATTTTGACTAATTTGCAAGTTGGGGATAAGCAGCTATTAGTCGTTTAAGAATAGGTGGTCGTTTTGCTGCTGCTTTCATAATTTTTTCAATACGATCATTCCACCCTAAATGACGATATAACTCATATTTTACGTGTAACGGTACTATGGCTGTTTTTGTGCCTTCAACATACATGTATTCAGGGTTGAAAGATACTTTTTCACTCCAGTCCCAATCTTTTATCCTAAACTGCAAATCGCCGTGAACCTTAACTTTAATTCTGCCTATAGTAAACTCAAAATAGTAACTCCTTAAGAAAACAGGATACTCTTTTTCTTCAATAACGGCATTACGATCTAGCTTTTGAATTTGGAAATAAACCCCTTTGGGCGCGTACTCTTTGACAGCAAGAAATATTTGTGCTGCACCTTTTTTTGTAGTGATAATTTCTATACATTCAGGTTTTACTTGGACCGTTCGTAGTGCTTCGCCAAGTTCTCCACCTACAGCCCATTCAACATGGTTTTTTGTCAGTTTTTTATGTAAAAACATCAATGCGTCAATATACTGTGGCTCAATATTTCGCTCAGTGTTATCTGTACCTTCTTTAATTTTGGTACTTTCAGAAACAATCATACTTGAACATACCCTCAAACAGACATTAACTAAAAAATAGTACGCAACTACATTTAATGTGAAAAAATTTAAAGATTTGTGACTGCTATAACACAATAACAATATCATTGCAGATACTGTTAATATAAAAAAGAAAATTACCTACAGGTTTTGATTGATTAACCTGAGGTTTTTGGGCTATATTATTTTGATATCATAAGAACTGGTTTTGTGGCGGTGGTGGTATGCCGTAGTTGGAGGCGTTGGGTGCTTGATAGTCAATGGTCCAGATGTTTGACCATGATGAATCGACATTATTGAAGTCAGATGTGTCTGAGCTTGATGCAGATGAGAGGATGCCGGTTCTTGTTTCTTCAAACCAGAATTCTTGCCCTGTTACTGGATCTTTGAATGCTAAGTATTTGACATTAAGATGCCAGGTAATTGGTTGTACTGACTCATCGTCATCATCATGGTCTGCATAATAATGTACACGTATATGATATTGCCCATATAGTGAGTCTTGACCTGGTAGTGTCATGCTTTCAGTTGCGTAGTAATGTTCTGGTCCGTAGCCATGGGTGTTATCTAAATCTAAGTATGGCATGTTGTCATATGATGAGCCTTTATCATTATAGTAAATGTGTCGTCCTGATGTACCTGGTTCTAATACATGTAAGTCAACATCGCTTTCACCTTGGTCCCAAGTTAGGGTTACCGTCAATGAAGCTATACTCGCACTGCAATCAATTGTATCTCGGAGGAATCCAGCCCAGTTAGTGAATGTGTTTGCGTCTGTGGCTAAAATAACTAAGTCATTTGCACCATTATATAATGGAACTTCTTGTGAAAAAACTCCGTTTTCCACAGTTGCAATGTATTTTTGATTACTTACAAAAATTAGCGTTGAGCTAATTGGTTGTTGTCCGCCAGTAATTGTTCCTGAGATTACTGCAGTGCTTGCTGTGGTATCGCGAACACCGTCACCGTCAGTGTCAACCGGAGTGGTTCCTTCAGGATCACTATTAATGTCAGTTAATGTTACTGTTGGGAATATGCTATCATCGTTAAATTTGCTTTTTGCTGATTCATATAGTCCTGAATAAGCATCAGGGGTGGCTGCCATCTTTGAACCTGCATGGTAGAATATGTTGAATTTCAAGTTGTCGTTACGGGTAAGTCCTGAGACATAGATTTCACTAAAACCATTTTCGTATGTGAAAGGTATTTCTCGCATGCTATCTCCAAGGCTTGTTCCCGGGAAGTTGGGGTCATAGATTTCAAACATTCCCTGACTGTACTCGTATGTCAACACTGCGTGTCCACCTGCAGCCATTGTGCCGTTATTATAACGTGTTTTTAAACCGACTAATTGTGGTTCACCAGTTACAACCATGCCATGAATCCAGCTTACTGCTACTTCACGAGCATTTGCTGTTGCCCAGTTTCGTTCTTCTGTAGTTAATGAACCCCATATTCCAGTGTTCCCAGCTTGGCAGCGTGTTGCAAGTTGAATTGCTGTTGAATCATCACGCCATTCATTTGGGTTTCCTTCGCGGTAGTTTTCATAAAGATCGACTGCAGTTCCTTTTGCATATGAATAGTACCATTTGGCGTAACTAACCATACCAAGGCAGTTACCTCCTGACTCAAGGTATGAGCCATAGTTGGGGATGAACCAGCCGTCGATTGTAGGTCGAAAGCCTGTATCTACTGAATAATCGGTGTTAAGCACATTAGCAATTTGTATATTAATTTCGATTGCTAGAAAGCTTGAAAATGATGATGTTAAGAAAGTAATTGTTTTAGCATTTTTATCTTGGCTAAAGAAGCCTGCTGAATCTAATTTTCCTGTCTGTTCATCGTACCAGTAGAAGCGAACTGGGTTTTCATCACTGTTTGCTGCAGAGGCGTCATATGGGAATGTTACTTCAACAGGTTTATCAAACAGTTTATACTGGTTCCATGTTGATGACCCTGAAGTTGTTACAGTGATTAGTTTACTTTTTACTGAAGCCCCTTGTGGTAAGCCAGTGATAGTATTGATATCAGCGTAGCTGATTTGAATTGTAACTGGATCTTGAACTGCTGCTTGAGGAACTTTAATTTTTAATCTATTTAGAGGACTTGTATTTCCAGCCTCAATTGTTCCACCTGTAGCTCCAATTGATTGAGTTGCAACTTGTACATTTTGGCCTTTAGTGATGGTGACTTTGTTGTTAGTTAAGGAAGTAGTAGGTGTTGACGTAGGTGATGTTCCTGTACTTGTTGGGGCTGGCGAATATGGTGTTGAAGGTGGGGCAGATGCATAATGTGATGGAGTTGGGTATGGATTAGTATTAATGAGACTTCCTAGTAATCCTGAATAGAATAGCACAACAGGGATTACTAAAATCGCGATTAAGGCCACAACAATGACTATATTTCGCATAGTGTTGGAACTTTTTGGTGGCGGTGGCGGTGGGTAAGCTCTTAATATATTTAATTTTCTTGGAAAATATGGTTTATTCACTCTTATATCTCCAAACTTGCTAGCCAACTTGAATTTACTCTTCTTTTAAATGTTATTAATTGCCCTTGGGGAAAGATGCATTAACTTATAAGCTTCTAAATAATACCTGTTTTTTACAAATCAGCTTAGTTAATACTTCATATAAACTGCATACTATCAATTATTATGATAATTTAAGAATTCATTAATACAACAAGTGCCT
>CAYSWL010000063.1:0-13127 GCA_964434745.1 uncultured Candidatus Bathyarchaeia archaeon
CTTCGACAGTTAAAACATCTCTAAAAGTAGCAGCAGGAACTAAAATGGTATATACATTAACATATGCCAGTTCAAGCAGGTAATGAACAGTTATCCCTGCAACCGCACAGCTTTTTGACCCAGCAATAATAAGTGCAGACCCTTTTATGCCAAGCCGTTTAACCACTTCAGGCACATACTTTAGAGTGCCTTTTCCAACAATAACTTCCCTTGGAAGCTGCATATAATGATAATTTGAAGTCAAACCTGCCCCACTATCGTATACGTAATATAGCTTAACAACGGTAAGACTTAAAACTTTTTGATAAAAAAACGTCTACATCTTTGAGGATGTTGAATAAACTATTATGTTATAAA
This sequence comes from uncultured Candidatus Bathyarchaeia archaeon, assembly GCA_964434745.1. GTDB lineage: Archaea > Thermoproteota > Bathyarchaeia > Bathyarchaeales > Bathycorpusculaceae > JADGNF01. The sequence continues at coordinate 358 of CAYSWL010000063.1, forward strand.
CATAAGAGATGGCACAAACACAGGATTAGTTATTGAATTGGCAGATAATTTTCTATTCACGGCACACTATTGAATTGGGTTTTATAAGTCCATTGTTTTGTTGCCAAGTCATATTCCCAAAGTATTATACCTTTTTTAAAATTTTTTCTAACACGATTTTGGATATATTTATCAAGTTTCTCACTTGCAGATAGTTGTTTAACCATTGAGTAAGGTTCACTATAATGTAATCCGGCTTTCCGATAAGCGAATACCTTACATTTGTTAGAAATTGCACCTGAAATAATTGGAAAAGACTGACACACCAAAGGTCTTCTATCATAGATTTTACACATGTTCTTTTCGTTAATGTATGGACAACATTTTACGTTTAGCTGGTAAAGAATTATTGTTTCGGGACCGTTAAGTCCTAGAGCCAATTTTGGTGAGACTATCTCAGGGGTGAAGAGTCCAGCTTCTTTATCTGTAAGGGTTATTCCACTACTTTTTCCTTCTCGAATTTCAAGCAAGTTTCGGCAGCAAGTAGCGCATTGTAGGCACGTAAAATCGTTGTCTTCACTCAAATTGGTAAATCTCCATCGCTTATGCGGTGTTTTAGAACAATTTAAACTCTACTAATTATGCTAACGTTAATTAATAATATCGATTCATATAGGTTAAATTATCAACATAACAGTATAAGAGGAGGAGCAGTAAATGAGCGAAAAACAAGTTCGAATACTAATTATCGACGATGACGAAAATATTCGTAAAGTCGTCTACACAATTTTGAAAGATAAAGGCTATAATGTAGATACAGCAGGAAGCGGAAATGAGGCAATATCTAAAACTAAAAATGAACATTATGATTTGATGCTAGTTGACATCAAACTTCCAGATATGGAAGGTACAGAAATTCTTACTCAAATAAATGATACTGTTCCACGAATAAGGAAGATAATGGTTACAGGATACCCTACATTACAAAACGCGGTAACAGCAGTAAACCATGGCGCTGACGCATATATAATGAAACCATTTGATGTAGAAAAAATGCTTGCTACTATAGAAGACCAACTTAAGAAACAAAAAGAGGAAAACAAGTTCAGTGAAGAACGTGTAGCAGCGTTCATCGAAACACGAGTCAAAGAATTAGAAAAACGTGAACCAGAATAAAACCTAACTTAGTCTAAAACCGTCGTATATGGTATCCAGTTGAATTACGCGTAGAGTTACGTTGTGTTCTACAGGTGCCTAATGCAATATCAGCAAATTCTCTTAAAGTTAAGGCTGAAAAATCCCAACTTGGATTTCCGTATTTTAACCCTGAACAATTACTATCAGCATAAACATATAATGTTCTTCCTGCATATTCAAAAAGTGCTTGATTTGCATCACCATATCGCGGTTCTGTGAGAATTTTAAATGGCCAAAGCTTACAGGCAGCAGGTTTCATGTTCTGAAGCCCACATAATGGCGTTCCACCTACATTACAAAGAAAAGCACAACAGCCATCGGACATTCTTCTAATAAATAACCTATTTGCACCTTTGACAACATTTTGCGCCCCAAAAGTCTGAGCAATAGTAAGCCATTCATAAAAGTTCAAAACAACACTGTAATCTTTACAACATTCACCGCAGCCAATACAACGCCAGCTTGAAATTTGGCGCCAAGGAACAAACTTGATAAGAGGCATGTCCCAAAAACCAAGGAAAACAGGTTAAAAACTGTTTCCCGTAAAAAGAAGACTATTACATTTTCCAGTCAAAAAAGAATTTAAAGAACTTTTAAAATTTTCTACTATTAATTGGTTTGTAAATTTATTCACTGGCAGTCTGGTTAATATTTTTGTAAAGGTAGATTGTATGTGATGGGTATCCTGAAGATGGGTTCTCAATAAACTGGTCTACTTTTGCAGGTTTCCAACCTAATACTTCGTAGTCGTGACTTACTACACGTACACCTGGCTTAAGTTCGGCTTCCATTTTAGGTTTAATTTTCTCATTTGCACTGGTAGTCAAATATAGAAAAACTACATCTGCTGAAGATAAGTCAACTTTAAACATGTCTTCGTTTACTATGGTAATCCTATCGCTAAGCCCGTTATCATGAATAACGTTCATTGCACGTTTGGCTAAATCCTCACGCATTTCTATGCCTACTGAACGTGCACCAAATGCTTTAGCAGCCATAATGACTGTCCTACCATCGCCAGCGCCTAGATCAAAAAAGACCTCACCAGGTTGAAGCTCAGCTAACGTTAACATACGCTGGACAACTAGAATTGGACTTGGAACAAAAGGAGCAATAAACAATTTAACATTAGCCTCCAATTAGGTTAAGTTTCATTTCTTTAAAGCTTATACGTATATGTAATTATGATACGTAAATATCCTTTTTCTGACTTGGGCGTCTAGCTTCGCCGCATTTCATACAGCTCTGAGCACATAATTCCAAATATTTTTCTTCATCACCTGAGCCAACAGCAGCTGCTGCTTTTTGGCATAGTTCGCTTGGTTCGTTACAACCTTCCTCTTTGCATAACCCAGAAATGTAAGTGCATATCCCTTGAACATCTTTAGGTTCTAGAACTGCCCGATTTGTCCTCACAAGTAGGCATAGTTCGCGAGCCATAACACATGTCTTCACATATTTTATGCGATCAAGAACTTCGGCTCGAAGTTTATTTCGACTTATTTCCAAATTATGTTCTCCTTTTTATCTACTTTATACAACATCAATAGATAATTTAGACCTTAAATAGTTGTTGCATCATTGGATATTGGCTAGCTCGGGTTAACTGAAACGTCTGCTTAAAGCTTTACGTTCAGCTTCTAAGACTAGCTCATAGAAAGGGTCACTAAGCTTTGGTTCTTTATCTAAGAGAGATTTTATAGAATCGAAAGGTATTTTTCGTGCACTAAGTGCTACAGCTGCAGGTTTTCCGTATTTTTCAATCAACTGGGCAGTTTGTTGTGCTATTTTGTGTAAGCGTTCTTCATCTTTAGTAAGTTTTTGTGCTTTCTTTTCAATAATAGGCGTGGCTTGTTCTTCTCCGACTTTAAGTAACCCAAGAGTGTGGCTTCCACAATGAGGACATTTCGGTTTATCAGGTAAATCATTAATGCGAATCATTTCCATATAGCTCCAACAAGTGGTACATAAGAAAAAGCCTGATTCGTTAAGCAGCCTTGCTTTAGCAGATTCGATAAGTACAACACGCATACGTTCAGGCGGAATAAGATCGGTTTTCATACTTACTCGTTCTATACCTACGCGCGCTACAGGAGTTGCATTTCCACCATTTTCAACTACTTGAAGATAAATTTGGCCATCTCGTATTTGCTGTAGTACTTGTACCAATCCGTCAACATCAAGATCTTTAGTGAATACTTCTTTTAAGCCTTCATCATAAATAGGGGTGTTTTCGAAACTTTGGATTAGCTTCTGTAAGCTTACATTACTAAAGTCAGCCCATTTTTTTAATGCCCCAAATCGTCTGGCAACATGAATTACACGTCGTTTAAAGAGCCCCGTTTTCACGGTTGATTTAGTCAAGGTTTCTTTTATTGACTGTTCACTCATACTTTTAAGGTCTTTAAATACTTCAACTATTTGAATAGCATCGGCGCGGTTCAAAGTTTGAACGAATACTCTGTACGGATCATGCTGTACAACCATACTAAAACCTAGCTTCTCAGACAAAATTTGTCCAATGAGTTGAGCAAGCGCCCGGTTAGTTAATGAACCAAAATTTGAATGAATTATTACAAATTCACCCCAATTTTCAAGTACTATCCTGTTAGGTGTAGGTACTACAATACCGGCTTTGATCTGTTCAATAGTTTCTGATAAAGATCGTTGAATAGTTTCTTTATCTGCAGGATAGCGTTTACATAGAAGTTCACCGACAGCGTCTGACGATAGTCCAGCGTTAATTTTTTCTTCCACAAAACCTCTAAGCCAAGCTAGTTCTTGTGCTACTGCATAAGGAACGGGAATTTCTTCGCCAATCCAGCTAGGGATGGACCCGGACGGGTCATCCACAGGGCGCACATATACTTTGTCTTCGGTGGGGTGCACAATCTGCCAAGCACTGCCACGAATAATGAATTTAACACCTGCTTTTCCATATTCTGCCATGAATGCCTCGTCCAATACACCCACTGAGGTATCAGTTGATTGGTCAATAACTAGAAACTGTTTTTCTTCAGGAATCATACTTAGATTATCAAAATAGTATTCGAAGAGAGAATCACTTCGGGATGGTTTAAGGACTACTTGATCTTCTACACTAACCCATGCTAGCCGAGGAAAACGGCTATGCATATACTTAAGAATTTTTGTCACATCATCAAGCGTTAAATCTGCATATGGATAAGCTTTCTTAGCGAGACTTAGAATTTCATTAAATTCTAGCCTTCGAGTTTTAAGCAGTAACCCTGCGATCTGGTGGGTTAATGCATCATAAGGTTTAGGAGGAATTTCTACTGGCTCAAGTTCTTCTTTTAGCGCTTTTCGGGCGATAACCAGTGCTTCAAGTGTATCATCAGAGTCCATACCTATAATTATGCCATGCGCCACATGACCGTAAGTGTGACCTGCACGGCCAACCCGCTGAATTAACCGAGTTACTTGCCTAGGACTCATATATTGGATAACTAAATCTATGTGTCCGACATCGATGCCTAATTCTAGACTGCTAGTTGCAATTAAGCCTCGTAACTCACCACTTTTTAATCCTGTTTCAGCGGCAATACGGCTAGGTTTAGCTAGACTACCATGGTGAATAGATATTGGAAAATTCATGTCCCAAACTTTGATTCTGCTGGCTAGAACCTCTGAAATAGAACGAGTGTTTGTGAAAAGAAGTACAGATTTGTGAGTTATCATATTTTCACGTATTAGTCTTAACCTTGCAGCAACTTCGGGATGTGTGAAAAGTTTTGTTGACAAGCGTATGTCTTCTTCGTCAGGTTTTGGGTAAAGTACTTGAAGCTTTACAGTCTTGGCTACTGATACACGAACAATTTCTACTGGTCGTTGAGTACCAACAAGGAAATGTGCTACTTTTTCAGGAGTACCTATAGTGGCAGATAACCCAATTGTTTGAAAGTCTTTACCAATCAAGTTTCTGATGCGTTCTAAAGCTAAAGATAGTTGGCTGCCTCGTTTGCTGTCAGAAAGCTCATGGACCTCATCTATAATTACCCATTTGAGACTTTGAAGATGCTGACGCAGTAGCCAACCAGAAAGGATTGATTGTAAAGTTTCAGGAGTGGTAATTAGTATATCAGGAGGACTTTTTGACTGCCGACTCCGTTCCTTTGTTTCAGTATCACCATGTCGTATTGCTAGGCGTATATCAAGATTATTACACCACCATTCAAAACGGTCCATCATGTTGCGATTTAAAGCTCGCAATGGAGTAATGTAAAGAACTTTAATTCCTGGTGTTTTAGGAGCCTGCAAAAGCATACTAAGCACTGGGAGAAAAGCTGCTTCAGTTTTGCCTGTGGCAGTAGGTGAAATTAATAAAACATTTTTTCCTTCAAGAATTAAAGGTATAGTTTTCTGCTGGGGTTCAGTAGGTTTAGGGAAGCCTCTTTGTTCAATAAGCCTTCGAACTGGTTTTACAAGTGACTCAAAAGCATTCTCAGAAACTTCTGACAAGCCAAACAACCCCTATTGGGCGAATACAATAAATCACAAACCCCAAGGTAAAAGCATTTTGGACCGATTTACCTAAAATATCGAATAATACATATTAATGAATAAATCAGAAAAAAAATCGACCTCAAATTAAAGTACTAAAATTTTCATATTTAAAAAAATCTAAGCTGTAAACTATCTATACTAGAAAATAGTTTTGAACAATCTCTTGTTTAGCGAGTTTGCATCGTAACTATATGTTTAGGTTTTAAACAGGTTTGAAAGGTAGAAACAATTTAAGAAAATAATAAACTAAACTTATGCACATGACTGATTCTTCAAACAATAATTAGTATATTGTTGGTGTGTTCTTGAATCTACATATGTTTAACTGATATGGCTCTTCAGTAGATAGACGAAATAGGAGGTAATAATATGACAACAACTACTGTTTCGTGGCGTGATGTTATTAAAAAAGAGGCTCGCGGAAACAATGATTACGACCTTGGAGAAGTTCAGGAAATAGGAACTTATTATGTCCATACTCAAAAAGGAATTGCAGAAAAAACCCAGTTCTACATTCCAAAAAAGCTATTCAGAAACTATGATGGCAGCACAGTACATTTTAATGTAGATGAGTCGAACATCAACCAATTCATAGGGAAAAGGTATCCATCTGACGAAGAGTATCGAGCAAAATATGAAACACCAGTAAAAGAAAAAACAACCATGGCAGGAGCTGGAAAGTCAACTATGACAGAAACTGGTACTTCGGCTGATATAATAGAGCGGATTCCCCTCATGAGTGAGCGTCTAGATGTAAGTAAACATGTCCATAAAGAAGAAGTCACTGTTACTAAGGTTCCTTACACGGAAACACAAACTAAGGAAATTCCAGTCACACATGAAGAACTTAGAATTGAAACTAGACCAGCCAGCAGTACAAATGTTCCAGAAATGAAAAGAGGTCTAGAACCAGAAGAAATCAGGATTCCGTTAGAACATGAGGACGTTGATGTAAAAAAGACACCTATAGTAAGAGAAGAAATAGTGATACGCAAAAGACCAGTTACTGAAACCCGCCGTGTCTCCGAAGATATCAGAAGCGAAAAATTTGAAACTTCTGATAACATCAAAAGAAGTACTTATGAAGAAGAAAAAAAGAAGCACCAACAGTCTACTACGTAAACAATATCCGACTTAAGAACCCCAGTATGGGGCCTCTTTGTTTTTTTTGTTGACGCTGATTAACAGTTCAACCAATTACCGCCAACAATGACAAGTGTAGTCATTTTTCTATAAGTCCACAATTTGGTTAATAATTATTTAAAACTTCTACAGGTATCAATAGGCGTTTTATGTGTTGAGCACACTTTTCATAAGCATCTTGATTGGTAAAACGCGATACATAGTAACAGTTGCTAAGCCGTGAACTACCCTAGCCTGAAGGCTATGGCTTCTTGCGAGTATACTTCCAACTTTGGCGCTGGAAGACCTGTATTTCGCAAATTACTCTCAAACTGAGAATAGCCCATCCACAAGGCAAACTGTGAATAGAAACGCACCAAAATATTCACCGCACTATTACGGTCACGATCAATTACGTTTCCACATTCACACTTCATAACACGAACCCAAGAGGCATTTCATGCAACTTACCACACGCAAAACATCTCTTAGACGTGTAAGATTCGTCGATTTCAACAACCCTCTTCCCCACAAGCTCACACTTGTAGACGAGAGACCGAACAAACCGACTCAAATAACCATTATTCTGAACACTACGATTCAGACCTGAGGTTACCTTAGCTGACTGCGCCATACCCTTCACGTTCAAATCTCCGACAATAATAGTATTTGCCTTAGTGTGCTCAACTATTCTCCGAGATAACTTATGCTGAAAATCCACTGTTTGCCTACTACATTTACACTTACACTTCTTCAAAACATTACTCCAATGATGCCATTTTCGACTATAGCGTCTGCAATGGTCACGCCGACTTTGCAACAAATCAACTATAGAATTCCAAAACAGATCATGCCGACTATTCTTAAACTCCACAAATTTACCATAAGAATTAACAGCTACATATTTAGTTACTCCAAGATCAAAGGCTTGATACAAACCCTTATCAACATGCACAGGTGTCTTCTTTTCATAAACTATCGAAACATAAAATCTACCCTTCTCAGCTTGAAAAACAACAACCTGATAAACTCTGCCAAAACTAAACGATTCAGGAACCGCAAAACAAAGCGGCACACCCGACGGATGCTTATGCGACAACTTTATGCATCCCCTCGCAACTTTAAATCCAATCTGATTATACACCATCGTAGTGAAATACTTACAGCTTTTAAAATGCGGCAGTTTAGCTTTCAAATCCCCATTTCTACGCAAAGCAAAAAACGACTTATAATCCCCATCTATCTGCCTAAGAACCATCTACAAAACTTTACTATAAACAGCGTTCAAATCCAAATACTCTTTTTTAACAAGAACTAAAGCGTTCTGCTGAGTCAAATAAGAAACCTTCACCCCTTTAGAGTAAGCTTCTTTACGTTCAGCTAACGCCAAATTATACAGTCTACGACAACTATTTGATAAATCCCACAATACCTTTTCCTGTTCAGGTGAAGGATAAATCTGAATCTTTTGGGTTAACTGCATCGTTGATTCTCCACATAAGCCTTCAAAACATCAAGACTAACCTAGCCAGTGCTTGCAAGAAAGTATGAATCAGACCAAAACGAGTCACCGCACAATAATTCAAGTTGCGCATACTCGTTTCGAATAAGCCGCGCACTTGCCCCTTTGAAAGTGTTAACAACCTTCACAAGATTAGTTGTGGGCTTTGCCTTGAACAATATGTGAATATGGTCTTCAGCGGGTTCTTGAACAATAATTTCGATTTTAAGCTGCTTTGCCAAATCCCAAATTATGTTTTTGAGTCGTTCCCTGATAGCTTCATCGCATAATGCTTTGCGCCGGTATTTAATGACTAAAACTAAGTGGTACTGCAAAGAGAACGTCGCATGCGAGGGCTTATCAAGCACACACTTCATTAGGCTACACAAAAAACATGATAGCCTAATCGCCTAATGGTTTGCGATTCATCCCCAACCTAAAGTGTTGGGAACTTCTCGCTTGGAAAGTTAAAAGCCATAAGCCCTGAAAAAATATGTTAAAAATGCTTTGATAAGATACATTTTGATATGGATATATTATATAGCTTTAAAGTATTGAAATAGCAGTCGAAGTTTACTTATGGCTATATTTGATTTTTGGTTTACATGAAACATAGGGGTTGCTTTTTATATAGAATCTCCAGGGAAGGTCTTTGTGTTCTGCTGCATAGTCTACACCAATTCTTGGAGCTTGTGTGATATCTTGCAAATCTACGCTTTGACCTTCAGTGATATAAAGCGGAGGTTGGCTCATATCAAGGCCGTTGTGAATTTTTGTAAGCCCCATCGCTATACATAATCTTCCAGGTCCACTTGAAATGTTGACTAACTGTCCAGTTTGCTTCCTTCGTTTCATCATAAGGTCTATACCTTGAATAGGTTCTAGTGCCCTAATTAGGGTAGCTTCAGGTTTACCTTCAGCAGCTCCACTAGTTACATTGATACAGTAATATAGACCATAAATCAGGTAAATGTAAGCGTGTCCTTTTGGTCCGAACATAGTTTCAGTTCTCGGGGTACGTTTATTTCCAAAAGAATGTGCCGCTTTATCTTCGGGACCTTTGTAAGCTTCAGTTTCAACAATTTTTCCTGCTGTTACACCTTCAGGTGATTCGTGGACCAAAAGTTTTCCAAGCAAGTCTCTTGCAACAACTAGCGAGTCACGACGGTAAAATTCTTTTTTAAGAGACATAGTTTACAGTAAAATCTTTGGCTAAATATAAATTAAAACGGTTTAGATACGCACTTTTTTGGTTGTTATTGTGTTCTTGTAATCACATATTGTTATATGCTCTCTGATTCCAGAATGTAAGTGTGTCTGAAGCCATGACAGGCGTTGCGTGGGGTTAGGTTTGGCGGGTCAAGCTTTAGTTAAGGCGTGAGAGTCCTGTGTTTCCTCCTGGTGCTTATTTTTTAGTTCGCGCCCCCTAAAGTAAGTGACCCGTCAATCTATTATTTTGGATAAAATTTGAAATGTAGCTTGATAAAGTCAGGAAATTATTGTTTGTTTTTGTGCAGGTAAATTTACTTTGAATTTGGTACCTTTGCCTTTTTGGCTTTCAAATATTATTGTGCCACCTTGGGCTTCAAGTACTCGTCTACATACTGCTAAGCCAAAGCCTTGACCTTTAGATTTAGTAGTAAAAAGAGGCGTAAAAATTTTTGGTTTAATTTCATCAGGTATACCTACACCTGTATCTTCAACAATTATTTCTACGTTTGCAGGGGTATTCGCTTTTACTTGAATTGTTAGTTTTCCGCCTTTTGGCATTGCTTGCATGGCGTTCGTAATAAGGTTGATTAGTACTCGTTTAAGCAGTTGGGGATCAGCATTTACATTTAAAAGATTATCTTCAGCCTGCAAAAGTACATCGATAGTTGTTGGAACATTAAGGCGCAATATAATTGAGGTTATGAATTCTTTTATGTTAATTATCTGTCTATGAGCCTCAATGGGCTTTACAAAAGTTTGTAAATCGCTAACTATTTTGTCCATATATCCAATTTGATCTGCTATAGCATCGATGCTTTCCTGCAAGTTGCTTTTTTGTTCACCTTCAGGTAGTAATTTAAGTTCTCTTTTTGCAAGGTACACTTCACCAATTATGGCTTGAAGCGGATTACGTAAATCATGACCAACCATGCCAGCAGTTTGACCGATTGCTGCAAACCGTTCTACTTCTCTTAATTTCTTGGTACGCTCTTCAATAAGTTCTTCTAGATGTCTACTATAATCTTCAAGCTTAACTTCAGCGCGTTTACGCAAAAAAGCTTCTACAACCGAAGGCGCTAGAGCTTCTAGTGCTTCAAGATCATTTTCAGAATATCCACCATCACGGTTACCTAAAGTGATTATTCCAACTGTCTTTCCTTCACCAATTAAAGGTACACCTAGAAATGATGTTAGTGGTGGATGACCGTAAGGTAACCTTGTGCTGGCGTTATGGTTAGTTGGGTCATTTGTAAAAAATCCTTTGCCATCATTGATCACTTTTCCATAAAGGCTATGAACTTTAAAGTTACCTACTGATTTGTTATGGCCTTTTGATTTTATTTTACTACATTTCGTCCATCCAGAGTTGTTAATAGCTATTTTATAAAGTCCTTTTTGACGAATTTCTCCAATGAATCCAAATTTACTTTTTGTGATTTCTTGAGCAACAGAAAGACATAGTTCGCCTAAAGCTTCTTCTGTTCGTCGGCTTAATGATTCTTGAAAGATCTTTTTAATACCTTGCTGAATTGTGTGTTGTTGAGTAATTTTTTGTTGTGTTTTTTTACGATTACTTAAGTCTCGTATTATTATACTTGTTTTTACAGTTCCATCTGTATCTGTGAATAGGCAGGATACTGCTTCACCTTCAAAAGTTGTGCCGTCTTTACGTTTGAAAATTAGTTCACTTTTCACTTTTTGATTTTCTTTAATATGGTAATTAATATTCTCTGTATTATCATTAAGAATTACTATGCCACTTCGGCCGGCTTTTTGCAGTTCTTTTTTAGTCATACCAAACATTTTGCATGCTGCAGGGTTAGCTGAGAAAATTTGTCCGTCTTGACTAGACAATATTACTGCATCAATACTGCTTTTAAATAAAGCGTGAAAACGTGATTCACTGCATTTTAAGGCGTCTTCAGCTTTTTTACGTTGACTAATATCCTCAACGATAAGGACTGCCGCAATTATTTTGCCGTTTTCATTTTTTATAGGAATCGCAGTGACAGAAATAATAATTCTAGAATTATCAGGGCGTTCAATTATTAATTCATCTTTTAATTTTAGTCCAGATAATAGAACTTTAATTATGGAAAGCTGTTTAGATGGATATTGGTCTCTGCCCAAAGTTAATAATTTTATCTGTTTTGCTGAATAATCAGAAAATTTTAGACCGCATGGGTCAAAGCCAAATATTATCTTTGCGCGATGATTTATATGAGTAATTTCACCGTTTTTTTTAATTAGTATAATACCTGCTGGAATAAAGTCCATAATAGTCTCTAGGGTGTCTCTGGTTACGCCTTGCATACACATGCCTTCTTCAGCTGCCAAGATTTTTGACCGAAAATTTGCACGGTCACCAATTTTTACACTTTTCAGCTGAAAGATAATCATGCAAATTTGACAGATTTAGTATATAAAATATTCCCACAATAGACACTTTTAGAATTGCCCAAGTTGAATTGACGTTTAAAAACTTACCAGTTTTGATTTATCTAATCAGTGATTTACACATTTTCTACTTTGCTCACAAAAATAATTTTTAACATTTAATAATAAGAAATATATGAATTGGAAATAATATGTTAATAATTTGCTTTTATTAAGACATGCAGTAGGAACAAAAGGTTAGATAATTATTTAATTTTTTATTTTCGCGTATTGATGAAGTATTTAATTAATGCTTGATTGAATCGTTAATTAAAAATTGTAGCGCAAATCATTAATAACTATTGTGAATTTTGCCTTCTATTCGGTAATTTGGAGGAAATGGCGTGGTAAACAAGATAACTCCATTAAAAGAACGTAAAAAAATTGCGTTAATTGCACATGATAACAAGAAGCCAGATTTACTTGAATGGGCTACTTTAAATAAAAAGGTATTGCTTAAGCATGAATTGTTTGCTACTGGAACCACTGGCAGAGTATTACAAAACGCATTGAATTGCCAAATCACCATACTTCAAAGTGGACCTCTTGGCGGTGATCAGCAAATAGGGGCACGAATAACCGAAGGTGCCATAGATTTTTTAATCTTCTTTTGGGATCCACTTTCACCGCTTTCCCACGACCCTGACATCAAAGCTTTGCTACGAGTTGCTGCTGTATGGAATATACCTATAGCCTGCAATAGAAGTTCTGCAGACTTTTTAATCTCATCTCCGCTTATGGATCAAGAATATCCACGTACACTCCCAGATTATGAACCTTACAGAAACCGAACTTTATG
>CAYSWL010000064.1:0-12895 GCA_964434745.1 uncultured Candidatus Bathyarchaeia archaeon
AAGGGTAATCAAATTAATTTAAAACATATAGTTAATCTTTTAAATTACTTTAAAAACAGAGAATACTTTTTAAGCAGAAATATTGTTTCACTGTTTAAATGGCGGGTAAGTGGGCCTCCACCCGTTCCGCCAAGACAATAAACCCCGGTGTTGGAGGAGAATATTGTGAAAATACAAAGTAAAGATTTAGCTTTAATTGGAATATATGCAGGATTATACGCAGCACTTGTTGTTGTTCTTGGATTTGCAGCTTATGGACCGATTCAAATTCGCGTTGCAGATGCATTACTTGCAGCGGTACCGTTACTTGGATTGCCTGGAGTATTAGGTCACACATTAGGAGTCTTCGTTGCTAACTTATTTTCAACTTTAGGCCCGATTGACCTACTAAATACGATACCATCATTTGTAATGTCTTTTGTAGTATACTACATTTACAGAAAAACTAACAATGACTTTACTGTAATTGGCACATGCACAGCATACTCGATAGTGTTGGGCATCACGGTTGGATGGATGCTTAATTTTGTTACTGGAGCACCATTAATTGCCACTATAGCGTATGTAGCTATAGGAAACTATGTTGCAAGTGTACTTATTGGATATCCATTATTTAAAGTGTTAAAAAAGACAGGACTGTTTCAAAAAAGACTATCATAGTAGGAGATATTAAAATGGAAGGAAACCAAGTCAAAAAATGCGTGGTAGTACTTAGCGGCGGACCAGACTCTGCAACAGTAGCTTACTGGGCAAAAAGCCAAGGATATTATATTTACGCTTTAACGTTCAAGTATGGACAACGTGCAAGTAAAGAAATTAATTGCGCTCATAAAATTGCCCAAAAACTTTCAGCACCAATAATAGTAATTGACATGTCATCGTTAAAAGAGATTTTTTCAGGAGTAACATCTCTTGTTGATGAAAAGATGCCAGTTACTTCTGATTTTTCAGCTCCGATTATTGTACCGTTTCGTAATGCAATTTTTCTTTCTGTAGCAGTTGCATACGCTGCTTCAGTAGGTGCTGAAAAGATTTTCTATGGCGCACAAGCTTCAGATGCGGCAAACTATCCAGATTGCAGGCGCAAGTTTTATGAAGCATTTGAGAAGGCTGCACAGTTTGGTACAGATAGCCAAATTCATATAGAAGCACCCTTTAGTGAAACATCTAAATCAGAGTTAATTCAGATAGGTACAAATCTAGGTGTACCTTTTGAACTCACTTGGTCATGTTACCTTGACGGCGAGATGCACTGTGGCATATGCGAGTCGTGCAGTAACCGCAAAAAAGCATTCAAAGAAGCACAAATATGTGATCCAACTAAATACACTCGATAACCAAAAAGAAAATGCAGCAAAAATATCGCCTCCATTCTTTAAAGACGTAAAATTGTAGAAAAAAAGGCATGACTATATGGATTTTTTAACGGAAAATATAAATTGACAGGACACATTAGAACATAAATAATTACTATTTAATTTATAGATGTATAAACGGGGTTATGGAAGGATGAGTTCAAGCACCCATGCAGAAGATTTGAAGCTTAGATTAATGACAATAGAGCTTCTACGTACTGCAAAGTATAAACGCAATATTACTTACCGCGAGCTAGCCTCAAAAACAGGTTTGCCCGTAACAGTTCTAAGCAGATATGCAAAAGGCCATGTCCTGCCCAATACGACTAGGGCAAAACAGTTATGGCGAGTACTTACTAAACTGGTCGGGCTAGAAGCGGAGTTACGTAGTCGTATAAAATTTGATGATATTGGTTATTTTGATAATACCGAAATAATTGGAGACTATAACATACTTCAGCAAGCAGCAAATCATGCATTAGCAAATTTTGCTGGCAAAAGGGTTACAAAAGTCTTAACAGCAGCAGTCGATGGTGTACCACTAGCTACGATGGTTGCAAATGCATTGGGTGTAAACCTTATCGTTGCCAAACGTAACAAGGAAGTCGGCGTTAAATCTTTCATTGATGAGACATTTATTTTAGGCAAAGACAGCGGTGTGACTGTCACGCTCTACATTCCTAAAGAGATAATTAAAAAACGTGACAGTGTCTTGGTTGTAGATGATATGATTAAGAGCGGTGAAACTCAGGAAGCTTTGATTAATTTGGTTAAGAAGTCTAAAGCCGAAATCTCAGGTGTTTTCTCTCTTATTGCAGTAGGAGAAGAATGGAAAAAGCGCCTTAAAACAAGTGAGAACGCGCCTGTGGAAGTTGTTACATACCTTAAATCTCCTTTTGACACCGAAAACCGTAGCTAACTCCTTTTTCTTTACACTTCCTAGCAGAGAGAAGAATAGTTTAACGAAACATTAAACAGAGCCTCCTTACTGTTCTAAATCGAAGAGTACTGTGAGGCATCTTTAATGCGTATGATACAATGGCAAAATGGAATAGTTCTAACCCCTGATCAAACTAAGCTTCCCCTCCAAGAATTAACTTTGGAAATTAATACACTTGATCAAATGGCTGAGGCCATTAAGACTCTGCGAGTTCGAGGCGCCCCACTTCTGGGGGCAGCTGCAGCATTTGGCATAGCTATAGTGGCATATCATTCAAAAGCAGATACTCCAGAAAAGCTATGGAAAGAAATTGAAAATGCTGCTGTAATTATCAAAAATCAAAGGCCTACTGCAGTAAACCTGTTCTGGGGTGCAGATCGCGTCCTTAACAGAGCCCGAAACGTTAACGGAAACGTTGAGCAAATTAAAGCAGTAATAATTGAGGAAGCACAAAAAATTGCCGATGAAGATGCCGCACAGAATTATGCTATGGGAAAACATGGTGCTGAAGTCATTAAAAACGGCGATACAATTTTAACACACTGTAATGCAGGCGAACTTGCCACTGTAGAATATGGCACTGCATTAGGGGTTATTCGTGCGGCTTGGGAACAAGGTAAAAAGATTAAAGTCATAGCTGACGAGACACGACCTCTGCTTCAGGGCGCAAGACTCACAACGTATGAACTTAAACGTGATGGTATACCAGTTACACTGATTACTGATAACATGGCAGGCTATGTCATGAGTAAAGGACTTGTGGACTTGGTCATTGTAGGTGCAGACCGCATAGTCCAAGATGCAGTTTTCAACAAGATTGGAACATATAGCGTTGCAGTTTTAGCCAAAGAACATAACATACCATTCTATGTAGCTGCTCCTAAATCGACTTTTGATTTAACCCGCAAAGCTGCAGATGTTATAGTAGAAGAAAGAAAACCAGAAGAAGTCACACACATAAACGGAATACAAATAGCGCCTAACGGGGTAAATGTATTTAATCCCGCCTTTGACTCCACACCGCTAAAATACGTTGAAGGCATAATTTGTGAAAATGGAATTTATCGTAAAGATCATTTTGCGCAGTTTGGGCCAAACTTTACCATATAGGGCCCTTTTTTAGGCCTTATTAGAAATATCAGAAAAATCAGTGCGCTAAACAATTTTTAATGACTTTGATAGTGACAACAGTATATCATCTAATATCAGATTATAAAGTAATGGTTAAAACACAGTATATGGGTGGTATTTAAACGCCTATCAATTCATTAGAGGGAAAAAATTTGAAAAATAATGATATTTCTATGAAAAATTAGATTAGTATCTGGTTGGTTTTGTGATAATCTTAATTAGTTTACTTTCAAAATTAGAAGAGGGCAGTGAATGCAATGAGTAGCAAAGAGAACCCACAAGCAGGGTCAGAGCCGAAAGTTGAAGGACAAATTATCGAAAAAGGCATAAAAGTAGCTGAACAAAGTAGTATAGATTCGTTAACTACTCGCGGCTATGGTACTAAAGATAAAGACATTTTTATACTGACATTTTATGAGGCATTATATTTACATGACAAGCAGATGCTTACGGTCAAAGATAAAAAAGGCAACAGCGTAGATTTCCAAACAATCTTAAATGCATACCAAAAATTAGACGATAATGCTTGGGCACACTATCTTGTCTATCGAGACTTACGCAGCAGAGGGTATGTTGCACGCGAAGGTTTTGGCAAAGCTATTGACTTTCGTATTTATGAACGAGGAAGCTACGGTAAAGATAGTGCGGCATCGCTTATACTGAGCACTCAAGAAGGCAAACCACTACCTATGGAAGAACTCATTAACGCACTTAACCAAAGTCAGAGCCTTAAAAAAGAACTCATTCTTGGCGTCATGAACCGCCGAGGAGAAATAGTTTACTACTCAGTCTCACCATTAACCTTCAAATAGATCAAGGAAATAAATCAACATGTCAAGTTTTCAGCCCGTTCGCGGAATGCGAGATGTCTTAGGCGAAGAAGCCCAGATAATAACCTACATAATCAGTAAAGCTAAACAAGTAGCCACATGCTATGGATTCAAAGAAGCTATAACACCTATAGTGGAATCTTTTGAGCTACTAAGTGCTAAATCCGGTGAAGAAATCCGTCAACGCATGTTTGTTTTTCCAGATCTTGGCGGCAGACAAGTCGCATTAAGACCAGAATTCACAGCATCAATTGCCCGGCTAGCCACAACAGTATTGAAAAATGAGGCTAAGCCGCTACGGATTTTTAGCATAGGTACTGTGTATCGTTACGATGAACCTCAGAAAGGGCGGTACCGCGAATTTTGGCAGGCAAACTTTGAACTTTTAGGGTCTAACAAACCTGAAGCCGATGCTGAAATCATACTACTATCTAATAGCATGCTTAAGAATTCAGGGCTACAAAATTATGCAATTAAGTTAGGCCATGTTGGTGTACTGAAAAGCATAATGTCTCAAGATGGCATTGACGAAAAGACACAGAACGTTATTCTACAGAAGATGGATAAAAAAGATTACAATACAGCACTTTCAATGATAATGTCAGAAAAATGTAAAGCTACACTACAAGGACTTATAGAGATAAAATGCAGCAACGTCTTTGACACAGTTGAGAAAATGAAAGAACATGTTCAAGGCTATGGAGTGGCACTGGCGGCTGTAGAGAATTTGCATGCAGTACTTAAACTGGTTACAGATAGTGGATGTGAGATTAAGATAATTGACCCTGCATTTGCCCGAGGTTTAGAATACTACACTGGCATAATCTTTGAACTTTACATTCCTGAGCTGGAAATTGCTCTAGGAGGAGGCGGACGTTATGATAAGCTAATTGAGGTCTTTGGCGGAGAAGCAACACCGGCGGTAGGTATGGCTTCAGGTATTGACCGTATGGCACTTGCGCTTCAAACACAACAAACTCAGTTACAGATTCAAAATATGAACCGAGTAGCAGTAGTTCCTGTTAAGGAAGAAATGAAAGTTGAAGCACTAAAAATTGCACAAATGCTACGCGAACATGGCATATGCGTAGAGTTCGAGGTAATGGGACGTAAAATGGGTAAAGCTTTAGAAGATGCTGATAAACGCAAAGTAGACTATGCTATAATCGTAGGTGAACGCGAAATCCAGCAAGGAAAAGTAGTACTTAAAGACTTTACTAAAAGACAACAAACTGAAGTAGAAATCAGTAACTTAGCCCAGCTTTTGAGCCAGACAGTAAAATAGTTTTAAATAAAAAAGTGTAGAAGCCTAAAGGCTTCTTTTCAGTTTGAGATTTAGAGCCGTTTGATGTAACGGTTGACTTCCCATTCAGTGACTTGAGTTCTGTATAGATCCCATTCTTTTCGTTTTTCATTGAGGAAGTTTTTGAATGCTGTTTCGCCTAATGTCTCTTTCACGAGGTCACTAGTTTCCATTTCATCTAGTGATTCTTTAAGAGATTCAGGTAGGGAGATTATTCCACGCTCTTTGCGTTCTTCGTAACTCATGTGGTAGACGTTTAACTCTATTGGGTCTCCAGGGTCGATTTTGTTTTTTATACCATCAAGGCCTGCTGCTAGCAGTACTGCGAATTGTAGGTAGGGATTACCGGCGCCGTCTGGGCATCGAATTTCACATCTTGCAGCGCTTTTTCGTCCTCCGAAGTTAGGTACTCGGATTAGTGGAGAGCGGTTTTTGTGTGCCCATGCTAGGTAGACTGGTGCTTCATATCCAGGTACTAGTCGCTTGTAACTATTTGGCCACGAGTTAAGTATGGCAGCTATTTTGCGACCGTGGCTAAGTTGTCCGCCAATGAAGTTACGGGCTATATCAGATAAGTAACCTTTCTTTGCGTCATCGCTGTAAAAGAGGTTCTCAGTTAAGTCTTTATTCCAGAGGCTTTGGTGAGTGTGCATACCTGAGCCGTTGATACCTGCAAATGGCTTTGGCATGTGGGTGGCTACGTAGCCATTTCGTGCTGCAACTACTTTAGTGACCATCTTCATAGTTACTGCACGATCGGCTGTGACTAAAGCTTCGCCGTATTTGAAGTCGATTTCGTTTTGGCCTAGGGCGACTTCGTGATGGCTAATTTCGATTTCTATTCCAAAAGCTTCAGCCATGTCTGCAATTTCACGGCGTAGATCGTCAGTTACGTCTCCGGGGTGGAAATCAAAGTAACCTGCCAAGTCGATTGGTGTTGGCAATCCACCGTTTTCAGATTCTTTGACTACAAAGAATTCTAGTTCAGGCGCACAGATGAAGGTGTAACCTGCGTTGGCACATTTATCAATCTGTCTTTCTAGCACGTATCGTGGATCTGCTTCGAAGCGTTTGTTTTGAGGTGTGTAGATGTCACATATGAGGCGACAAGAGGACTTTTCTTTTGGTCGCCAAGGCAAGATTGCAAATGTAGTGGGGTCAGGGTATAGTACCATGTCTGATTCTTCAATGGGTCTGTAACTAGTTATTGAAGAGCCGTCAAAGGATTGTCCGTTCTCGAAAATGCTTTCAATGTTTTTTGAGCTAACGGCTAAGCTCTTTATTACGCCGTTCATGTCTGTGAATTGGAGTCTAACGAATTTTATATCTTGATCTTGGAGTTGTTTAACAACTTTAGTTACGTTTTCTTTCCAAACTGCGTCTTTAAAGTTTTTCAATTTTTATTCATCCTCACACTAAACGTCAGTCTCAATTATCACATGTTATAGAATTGACATTATTCGTAAACATATATAAATTTATCGCATAATTAGATAGATAAATGTCCAAAAATATATGAAAACGTTGCAACTATGCATTTCCACTACGAAACAGGTTGCGACTATAGAAAAGCAGATAAAAATATCTCTACATAAGACAAGTATTCAAAAAAAGCAAAAATTAGCGCTCTCTGCGCAGAAAATCGCCTATATCAAAGAGATTTTTGATAACTAAGTTATTGCCTAAAATATCCAAATTTTCAATTATTTTACCAAAACCTAGACATTCGCCAAATTCATTTTGAATAAGTACATATTGCCCTTTCTTACTGGACCCGCATATTTTAGATATACCTTTTTTGAAAACATCTCTACCACAGATAAATAGCCAAGCAGACTTTCGGTCAAGAACCACTTTATTAGACGCTGAATCTACAATCATATTTAGCAAATTAAAGCTTGGATGTAAAGCGCCACTTTTTACTTCACCTAAATATAATCCAGCATATAGAAAATCATCATGTAGAATCTTTCGCACACGTGGATTTATTAGATAATATTGTTGCTCTTTTTTGATTACAAATTCAGGATTCAGAGCGATTTTTGCACCAAATTGCGAAGCAAATAAAGTTATGACTTTCATGAAGCCGCCTTCAGTTTAAGTTTACATGCAAAAAAGCCCTGCGTCTGGTCAGGCCAGACTCTCCTGCATCGCGATAACGAGCTATCGAGACGTTGTCCAAATACCTCTGTTAATCCTTTTTCACCTGGACCTTTGGTTTCTTCGATACGTAGATTCAAATTCTCAATAGCCCAGTTAATATTAAGCTCATCCTCTTCTGGCTCTAACGAACAGGTAGAGTATACGATTTCCCCGTTTGGCGCTAAGCACTTGATAGCTTCTTTAAGAATTTCTCTTTGAACTTTAGCATTTCGATTTATATCCTCGATAGTTCGTCTGCCAAACCATAGTGGATCAGACGCAAAATTACCCGAACATGGAACATCAAGTAAGATGCGGTCAAACTTTTGGTTAAGCATAGATGCCAATCGTGCATCAAGCCTATAAACTGCGACAGAACTTACATGGCAACGTTCAAGATGGTTTGCCAAGGCAGAAATCCTCTGAACAACGACATCTAATGCTATTATAGCACCAGTGTTATTCATTAAATCGGCCATCTGAACTGTTTTACCACCTGGAGCCGAGCATGCATCCAACACGACTTTATTTTTAATGTTTGTAAATAGTGTTGCAGGTATCTGTGCTGCTGCTTCCTGTATCGAGTAGTGCCCAAGCAAGTATTCAGCAGTTGCACCAACCGAAACTTTAGATTTACCAACCCAGTAACCGTTTTTCAAAAACGGCACTTTCTCAAGCACAACACCTATCTTTTGAAGCCGCTCTGGCAGGTTTTTATTTCCTGCGTTAACCATATTTATCCGGATTGCCTGTCTGGCTTTAACGTCTTTAAAGTTCCACCCTAGCTTTTGATAACGATTAACGAAAAACTGTTTGCCAGACATAAACGCTACATGTGCAAGAATAGCCATAAAAACTTTTCAAACTAACAAAAGAAAAAATAAATAAATTAAAGGGATAAATTAAAATTTTTTATATAACGATTTGACTATGTCAATTCTTGAGTATTTTTGAGCCATTCAGCACATGCCAATCTTTTTTCTGTAAGATAGCAATTAAAACACAGTTGTCTTCCGTCAAGATTGTATTCAGCTTCATTTTTACCACAATATTCACAATCGTCCACTTAAAGTCACCTTATCACATTTTTAACAAAAATTCAATTATCTAACTGATTGATAAGCATTACCCTATTTTATCTAGTCACATGTTTAATACAACCACACATCAGGCGATGATTGTAAAAATTCTTTTGGTTGCTTTAAGGTGATATTTGCAAAAATTTCGTTTTTGCACATTAAAAATGAATAACCTGCATAATAAGCAGGTCATTAAGATGTCAAACTTACTGATAGACTTAGAGAAGAACATAAAATAGAAACAATAAGACAAAAAATACGATAAAAAGAGTAAATATACTGCCTTATTAGCGGCAGTTATTTCCATGATGATTTTGGCGTTGTTGGCTGTAGCTATATTGTTGTTGAGTTAAATAGCAGCTATTGTCATTACAGTTGCAATAGATTTCTTGTGGTCCAACACATTCTTGTTGACTGGTTTGGTTTCTGCACTGCTCACAAATCGAAGTTCTGTTGTAAGTGCCTATGGTATTGCCATTATTTACTCGTACACATTCTTGTCCATAAGTACAAGTGCAGTTATTATCTTGCACCACAACTTTGGCTAAAGTAGTGTTACAGATAGCCAAACCTGCACAGTTGCTTGCCTGAAGGTTCTGTGAATTTTGGGAACAGGCATAATTTTGCGGTCGTACTTCATTAGTGATTATTTTAGTGTTACAAGATTCTAGATCGGTACAGTCACCTGTTTGTAGTTGCTGTTGATTTTTAATCCAAACTGTATTGCTATTCTGGCTTCCATATTGATCTAAAATTTGTCCCAGCATAGGTGCAGCTGCAACTAAAGGCGTCATTACAAGCAGTGTTGCAATGATAGCTAACACGATTAATTTTAGGTTCATTCTTTTCACCTCCATTTCTCTAAGTATAATTAATAGTCAAGTTCGGTTTAGTTGTTAGCTGAAACGAAACGTTTCAATTTTTGAAACACCTTATAAGTAGTCATAGAAAATTCTAGTTAGGAGCCACATACATGCAGATGCAGAGAGCTACACTTGCTGTGCTAATTTTGCTTTTAGCGGTGAGTGTAACTGGGCTAGTTTTGTTTTATTTTGAGAGCAACTTAGATACAGAAATGGGGCATGGTGCACATTCAGGATCAGCAACTCAAAATTATGATTTGCTGTGGCTAGCCATTTTCATAATACCCTTAATTGGCGCGTTAATTATAGTAGTGTTTAGTGTGTTCTTTCCAAAAAATAGGACCCAACAAGATCAAACAGTGAAGCAAATTAGAAGCATTCCTGATAGTGTAAGCAAAGATTCAGCATTACAGGCAGTTTTACGTGTGCTTAATCCAGATGAAAAGAAAGTAATTGAAATTCTTGCGTCAGCTCAAGGCGGTAGCATGCTGCAAAAAGAGATTCGCTGGAAAACCGGATTGACAAGAGTCCAAACTCATAGAATACTTATGCGATTATTAGAAAGAAACATAATCAACATAGAAAGACACTATAATACAAATAAAGTGACCCTTGCAGAGTGGGTTACAAAAAATGAAACTTCATGAAACAGGTCAACTAAAACTGTTTAACTAAATAGTCAACAGCTAAAAAGTTTATTTGAAATAATTGGTAGATGAAAATGAAAAAAGAGCATCAACTACATTAGAGTAGTGATCAATAAGAATTTGCATTTAACAAAGAGTTGTAAACATGAACAACGCATGTTCTATAGACTTTCAGTTAAAGTTATAGTAAGACAATAAATAATGAAATAGTTCTTTTAAGGCGTAATGGCTAAAGACCATTTGTAAGAGGATGCATAATTTACTAACAGATTTTTGCTTGGATCAATAAGAATTGTAAAGCGGTTTTTATTAGAGAGATCAGGAAAAGAAATAATAGAAGAAAGGAAGAGGGAAGAAATGTTTCGAGTTTACTCGTTCTCGAAGTATTCTTCTGGTTTTGGTGATTCGGGTGGAAGTCCTCTGCGTTCACGTATTTTCTTGATAATTTCTGCCTGCATCTGTTCTGGTACTGGTGCCCATCTGCTAAATTGTGTTGCCCAGAAGGCGCGGCCTTGTGTGCTACCTCTTAGTTCATCTGCAATACCGAATGATTCAGAAACTGGCATTTCAGCTTTGACGGTGATCATTTCGTCTTCAGAGGGCATGTCGAGGATTTTACCGCGTCGTTTGTTGAGTAATGTGATTACTGCGCTGACGAATTCAGATGGAACTTTGCATTCGAAGCTAATAAGTGGTTCGAGCAGCTTGGGGTGGCTTAGTAGAATTGCACAGTAGATTGGTCTCCAAGTCATTGGGATTGCTTGTGCTGGACCACGGTGGACTGGGTCTTCGTGCATTGAGATATCTTCGAGGTTGACCTTTAGACCGTAAGCTGGTTCTTTTGCTAGAGGTGAAGTGTGAACTGCTTCTCGGAAACCAGTTTTTATGTGGTCGATGATTTCTTCTACATACTGGCGGCCTTTAATACGGTTAACTAGTATGTTGTTTTCTTCAACTGCGACTGCACCTTTTGCATCGTCTGCGTCCCAACCTAGGCTGCGTAAGGTCTTAGCACGTTCGTCTTTGTTTTGCATGTCAGTAATTTTTTCTTCTTTTATAGCTTCAATCACTTCGTCAGATAGCTTTTCAATGGTGATCCAGAGCTTGTTGTGTTTGTTGGGGCTTTTACCCATAATTGCAGGGCCTGTGTAGTCGTGGCTTATAGTTTCTCTGTAGATGACAATTGGTTTGCTAAGTTTTACTTTTAAGCCTGCTTCTTGAAGTCTGTAAGCGGTAATTTCAAGGTGTAATTCGCCCATACCTGAGAGTAAGAATTCGCCGCTTTCTTTGTTCATGACAAAGTGCAGGTTGGGGTCTTCAGTAGTTAATTTGTGCATGGTTTTGTCGAAGAGTGGTAAGTCTTTAACGTCTTCAGGTTCAAGTGCAACTGTAACGACTGGATCTGAAACGTATCGCAGACCTTCGAAAGAATGTACCTCTATTCCGTCTTCGGCAATTGTTTCACCTACATGGATTGAAGGTAAACCAGAGATTGCACCAATGTTTCCTGCTGGGACTCGGTCGATAATGACTCGGTCAGCAGCCATACTCATAAATACCTGCTGAATTTGGCCTTTCTGATGGCTACTTACTAGCTGCACTGTTTTGCCTTTTACAATTTCGCCGCTGAAAATACGTCCGATAGCTACGGTGCCACTGTGTGGATCAACTTCAATTGTTGAAATACACATAAGTAAAGGAGCTTTAGGATCTACTTTTGCCATACCTACACCCACTGGGGAGCTAGCATCACCAGGCCAAATCTGAGACTGCCTATATGGTTGAGCTTGCAGTGGACCGGGGAGGTGTTCACAGAACATATCTAGGATTGGTTCGGGTAAAGGTGCTTTCTTGCTAAGTTCGTCAACTTTTCGGCCAACATCCATTGGGTCGCCGGTATATGCATCGATAATATCTTTGAAGGAAATTTTCTTTGCCTTCATGTGGTTAAGGTTCAAACCCCATTTGTGGAGTGCTGAGCCGAAGGCAACACGACTGTCTTCAATTTTTACTTGCCAGTCTTGTTTATGTTCTGGGGGGGCATATTTTTCGATAAGTGTGTTAACACGGAGCAGAATTTTTGCAAATTTACGTTGAATTTCTTCAGGTGTAAGTTTAATTTCTTTGATTAGTCTGTCTACTTTGTTAATGAATAGAAGTGGCTTTACACGTTCGCGTAGTGCTTGCATAAGCACGGTTTCCGTTTGTGTCATAGGCCCTTCTACTGCATCGACTACGGTGAGTGCCCCGTCAACTGCACGTAAACTTCTGGTTACTGCACCACTAAAGTCGATGTGTCCTGGTGTGTCGATTAGGTTGATTAGATAATCTTTATTGTTAAAAGTGTGAACCAAGCTTACGTTTGATGCAAAAACAGTCATCTGACGTTTCTGTTCAAGATCCCAAGAGTCAAGGAACAGTTTCTGGCCAGCTGAACCTGTGCTGATAATGCCTGCGTGCGCCAAGAGGCTGTCGGAAAGCGTTGTTTTTCCGTGGTCCACGTGGGCAATGATGCTGGTATTCCTGATGATCGACGGGTCGTTCATCAGCTTGACGATTTCTTCTGTTTGTCTATAACGTGCCATAACTAACATTCCCTATTTTT
>CAYSWL010000065.1:0-12695 GCA_964434745.1 uncultured Candidatus Bathyarchaeia archaeon
CATCAGTTTGAATAATGTTTGCTACTGGATAATTATCTTCTGTGGGGGAAGTTATTGTTCTTCCAATTTGGCTTACAATTCCTGTTGTCATTGAGCCTGAAAGACCAAAGGGGCTACCTACGGCTACCACGAAATCGCCGACTTTGAGATTTGAAGAGCTAACTACCTCTAGTGGCACAAATTGGTCTTCGGGAGCATTTACGTTAAGTACGGCAAGATCAACATATGGATCAAATCCTAATATGTTCGCTTCGTATCCGTTGCCATCTGAGAAAGTTACACTTATCTCAGTTGCCTGGTTGATTACATGGAAGTTTGTAATTACAACCATGCGACCGTTGAAATCGTATACAAAACCAGAACCTTGAATTATTCCAGATGTTTCGCCCATATTTTGAGGCTGCAGCGAAGTTACAGTTACTACTGAATATCTAACAGCATCATATAGTTCTACAACTGAAACATCAGTTGATTGCATAAATTGAAATTTGAAGTCTTCTGAATTTCTTATTGAAGTTTGAACTGCGTTAAGATTTAGAGAAACGTTGGCTTGAGTGATTCCTATAAAAAAAGTAAATAAAAGCAATGCTAAAGCTAAAAATGTATGAAACTGGTACAACCTATATTTCTTGTATAAACGATACGGGTTAAAATGTTGCAATATTTGAAAAAGGTACATTTGATCACCTTTTCACTTGTATACCTGTGAGGGATAGGTTAAGATTTATTTGATAAGAATATGTGATTGAAACAACACAGTAACAGTCTTAACCAATAGAATATTTTTGTTGTTTGTTGTAACGCATCTACCTATTATGAGGTTCTTAGAAACTCTTTGTTAGCTAAATATAATAGAATGCCAGTTGGAGATTTTTGATACAATTGAGAGCTAAAATATAGATTTTGCAGCTGTTTCTAACTTGGGAAGACTTTTAATTGATATATACTATTTTTAGGTATGACTCTGCTTGGTGCTTTGAAGGATACTTTTAGGAGCAGGAGATTTTGGGTTTGGCAGATCACAGGCATTATAATTTATGGTATACCAGCAGGTATCCGTTTTGCCACAGGAAGCGTGAGCATTCCTATTCTAAATTGGCCTGGCTTTTGGATCGGTCACCTCATACCAGGTAACTTTTTAGAAAAACTATTAGTAAATGCGTTTTTTCCTGGAGGTGCAGGAAGTATAGCAGGCGAAATTTTTTTTAGCACCTATAGGAACGAGAAACTTAAAGGAAAGAAAAAGTATGCAGCTCGACTTGCTGGGGCATTGACACAAACATTAGCATGGTCAACTTTTCAGTACGTGGGCTATTATATGTTTATAATGGCGCCATATGGTAGCAATATTTTCGAACACGCCATTGTATTCCCAATAAATTTTGCTTTAGCTGCATTATCAATATTTACTCCTGACGTAGTAAATTTCATAAAAAAAGCAATAATAGGTATACTAAACAGATAAAAAAATAAATGGTAAATAAGTATCCATGGTATACGCAATATGCGTATTATAGCTCAGTAAATGGCATCATTAGGAACAGCATTTATAATTGGAAGCTAAAAAAATAAAAAATGCTAATTTTGCTTATTTAGCGGCTCAACTGTTAGTATTAAGCCATTTCTGCAGAGTATTATAACTTTCTGGCCGGATGTAATTGCGGTTTTTGATTGTGCTTTCCAATATTCACCGCGGAATCGAACAAATCCTTCTTTTCCAGGATCTATTTTGTCTATTGCAACTGCGATTTGACCAGCAAATTCGGGGATCGCTATTTTCTTTTTAGCAGCCTGAAGTACTTTGTATAATGCAAATACAAGAAATAAGCCAAGTATAATTGATACTGCAATTATTGTGCTTGTAAAATCGAGGTTTATTTGTTGCATTGGCGATCAAACTCTGGCTTTTTAAGCAGGATATGTCTTGAATATGGATAAAAAGGAAAATTGATGGTAACGTAAGAGCTATCCTGTTTTACGTGTTTTTTCAGCTTCATTCATTGCGCGAGTCATAGCTGCCACGTTACCTAATTCTTTTAGATCTGTACTTGAAGTAACAACTACAAGGTTTTTTTCTCGAGAGATTTCAGCAAGCATTTGAAGTTCTCTTAGTCTTAATGACATAGGATTTTTTGCATAAAGTTCGGCAGCTTCAGTCATTTTCTGGGCTGCCATAAATTCTCCGTCTGCGACAATAATTCTAGATCGTCTTTCTCTTTCGGCTTCAGCTTGTTTAGCGATAGCACGCTGCATTTCTATTGGCAGTATAACATCACTAATCACTACTGCACTAACTTTTATTCCCCAAGGGTCAGTCATTTCATCTATTTCTAGCTGAATCTGTTTTGTGAGTTCTGGTGTTTTAGTAAGCAAATCATCAAGTTCTGCATGTCCTAAAATATCACGCAGCACGGTTTTAGACAAGTTTTGGGTAGCTAGTACATAATCTTCTACTTCCATAACTGCCTTAACAGGGTCAACTACGCGATAATAAACAAAAGAATCAACATCAGCACGAATGTTATCTTTCGTTATCACTTTTATCATACGCGCATCATAAGTGACGGTTCTCAAATCAACAACGCGTATTTTATCAAATAGGGGAATTATAAAGAATAATCCAGGACCCTTAGGGCCAATGAGCCGACCTAATCTAAAGAGTACACCCCTTTCATACTCTCGTACCACTTTTATTGAAGCAGCCATGAAGGCTAGTAAGACTCCTAAAATAACTAAAATAATAGGCAAGTATTCTATCATTACAGCCACCATCTATAATTATAGGTGATTATAGATATAAACTCGACTAAAACGCAACATTATTTTAAAATAAAGTCAATTAATAGTTAAAAAAAGACACATATTAAATCATCAAACTATACAAAAGTTTGTTTTTGAAAACATACATTAAATATTAACTATCAGTTAATATAAAATATTATTTTTCGCTAATTTGTACAAAAATATTCTAAATAAGCATAGTTAAAAAGTATTTACTAATTAGGATTTGTAAAAGAAACAATGCAGACATACTTAACAAGATAACACTGGTTTCATAGTTTTTACTAATCAAGACATTTTGCAGCATATTAGACTTATTTTTTATCGAATTATCCACTATTATTGTATTTGAAATTTCGTTTAAAAGAATAGAAAGCATGAAATATTGGTTTGAATAGTTAATTTATTCTTCTATATAGGCTTTGGCGGAAAATTTTGGTGTTAAGCCTGAGCATTTGTTGGGTGTTTAAATGCTTTCATGCAATTTAGTTGAACTATTAGACACATTCTTGTCTAACGAGTTAAGTAGAGAAGTTTCATTATCAGCGAATAGACGAAAAGTTGTAGCTGAGATCGTTAGCTGCCGCATGGAAGGTGAAGTATACTGCGCAAGTTTATCCTCAGGGGCCGAACTATCTCTGTTTGAGGAGATCACGTGGGTTGAAGTGAAACGTGGGCGTTCAGTTCAACATGCTAGTTTATGGATTGTTGATGAAAAACATCCTTATTTAATATTAAGCCAAGCAATATCACCTGGACCAGTACAACTTTCTGAAGCAGATGGCATTCAACTAATCGAAATGCAAAAACAAGCACTTAATACACTTAAAGAGAAAAAGACTAACACTGCTAGATTGCTGAGGAATTGCATTATAGGATCTGCAAATCAGCCTACAATAGAACAGATAGATAATAACTTTGATTTATTTAACAAGGAAATTGAAAAAGTTGAAAGTCAAGCTTATGCAGTTAAAAGAGCTATAAAGTACTGCGATTCAGGCGGTTTCTTTCTAATTCATGGTCCACCAGGCACAGGGAAAACTACAGTCATTACTGAGATAGTACGTCATTTTGTAAGCAAGGGCCAAAAAGTGCTTGTTACATCACATACGAATGTAGCTGTTGACAATGTATTGGAGAATTTAACACCATTTTTCAAATCCAAGATGACTCGACTTGGAGTAATGACTAAAGTATCTGAAGCACTCAAAGATTTGGTCCCTGCCCATAAGAATGAACAATATAGATTATCAACAGCCAAAGTAGTAGGGGCAACTCTATCAAAACTGTCAGTTCTTGTTTTAAACAAGAAATTATCGTTCGATGAACCATTTTTTGATGTAGTAATAGTCGATGAGAGCTCTATGGCTACCATACCATTGACTTTGTCAGGTGTACTACTAGGTAAGAAGTTTATTCTTGTTGGTGACCACAAGCAACTTCCACCGATTACAAAATGCGCTATGCCGCCATCATGTTACTTTAAAAATTCTTGCGGTATAAAGTGTGAAAGCTTGTTTAGGCTTTTAATTGAATTATATCCAGAGAATTCAGCGATGCTTGAAACACAGTTCCGAAGTCACCCATCGATAATGGAGTTTTCATCAAACCAATTCTATGGTGGCCGCATCCAATCAGGTGAACCTTGTTTAAAAAAGAAATTAATATTGAAAACTTTGGAAAATGAACATATCAATGGGGCAACAGATGACGCCCCACTTTGCTATGTGGATATGCAGTATGATAATGTATCCTACAATGATGTGTTGGAATGGTTTCCATCGAGAAATGAAGCAGGGCCTAAGCATATTCAGCCATCCTGTTTGAATCGGTACGAAGCTACAGTTGCACTTAAAATTCGGCATGATTTAATACGGTCAGGCGTACAGGCAGATAAGATTTGGATTATTACTCCTTATCGACTGCAACGAGAAATTATTAAAAAAGCAGTACATAAAGTCTATGGATCATTGCCTAAAGACCATACAGGCACATTTAACGAAAATCTAATTGCGTCCACTGTTGACTCTATCCAAGGAAAAGAAAATGATGTAGTAATATACGACCTCACTTGGATGCCATCTGATGGCTATGAAACAGTAGCTAAAGCATTAACTGATTATCGTAGGCTAAACGTGGCAATGACTCGGGCTAAAAAGAAACTTATCATAATTGGAGATCTAAGCAAAATTTCAAGTCAGTACCCATTTGGTGCTCTTGAAAAATATTTGAGAAACAAAAGCAAAGTAATCCCTGCACCATTAATTGAAGATGATGATGACTTTCTTACAATTGTAGATGGATGTTTTAATGAAAAACAAAAATTACTAAATGAAGAATTAATTCAAAAAGTTAAGAATGCAAAAAGAAATCTACGCCAACAACTTCCATTCATATCTGGGCTTAACCGCTTCATAGTTAGAGACGAATACAGCTTTGAAATTTTCAAAAAGAGTGGCGAGTGGGAAGAGCTAGACCAAGAAGCTAAAAGTAGATGTTATGAGTACAGATCAAGAAAGACTGTTTTTGAAGCTGAAATAAAACGAGACAGCCAAACAAGAGAACTTAAAATCAAACTTATACCATACAAAGTTCTAGATGAATTAAAAGACACTAAAGAACAGAAAGCTAAATCAAAACCAAAAGTGTCTGAAAAACCAGCTAGCCTGCCTACATTGGTTACTCAGCAAGATTTTATAGAATGTGGTTTAGTAAACAAATGCATACAAGAAAACCCACAGCTCACTACTAGGGAAATAGCAGTTAGGACACGACTATCAATTAACAAAGTTGAGAGTTTGAAATTTTATCTAGAACATGAAAAAGCAACCAATATACAAAAATACGCACAAAAAAAGCCAGATAATAAAAAACAATACGAAGACCTTAATGAACCACATCCTCCTGAGAGTTTTGATAACTATGAAGTAAAACTCGGCGGAGTCTATGAAGGAATAGTAGAGTCGGCTCAAGGCGGAGCAGGCATTGTCCGAATAAAAGGATTCGCATGCCATGTTAATGAAGTAGAATTAGGTGATAAGGTACGATTTCGAATAAGAGCTATTACACAGACTAACGCAGAAACTGAACTTGAAGAAATTTTAAACAAACCACCATTACCTGAACTTAACTATAAGAAGAAAGCAACTAAGAATGTAAAAAGATGCTTACGATGCTTTACATCTATTACTGATAAAGATATTAAACTACATAATGGGTTATGTATGCGATGCAGTTACGATAAAATGAGAGCAGCAATCGTCAAAAACAACCGGAGAAGCGGCCTCTACGGAACAGATCGAGCAGGAACATGGTAAAACCCCATTTACTTAGTCAATAAATAGATAGAAACTTTTCACCATAAGGGTTAAATCAACGTGTTGAACCCTAGTTCATAGGTGACTTTTATGGCAATATACGTTCTTTTGTCAGCCCTCACTTCTGAAGGAAGGAAAACTATCAAAGAAAGACCAGAAAGAATAAAGGAAGTCAACAAAGAAATCGAGACATTTGGAGCTAAGGTTTTACAACAATACTCTGTTTTAGGGCGATACGACTTTGTTTCTATCGTTGAAGCACCAAACAATGAAACAATAACGCGAGTTTCTATTGAATTGGGCTCGCGTGGAACAGTGCACATAACTAGCATGCCAGCAACACCGTTAGATGAGTTTATTTCCATGATTAAAAAATAGCTACACATATGTAAAAATAACCTGTTAACAGAGCTGAACCTTTCTTTGACTTTAACGACATTGCGACTTTAGAAAATATCAATTTACTTGTCGACATAGAATAGGAGCGGTAGCCTTTAAAATATGAAAAATTAACCTAAGAAAAAGTTAGGTTGAGCAGGCTGATGCATATTTTGTGAGTTCACTCATGTTGTGTATTTCGATGAGGTTACTTGCGTGTTTCATGTTTGTCCTAACACCTGCAGTGAAAAGCACGACTTCATTGCTTCCTAAAAGTTTCATTGAACATAGCTTGTTAGCTACAGATGCAACAAGATCTTTTTCAGTTTGATAATCTATTAGAACTGGGTAAACTCCGAACAGCAACTCAAGCTGATTTTTAACATTCTTTTCAGGTGTAACAGCAATTATTGGCTGATTAATTTTAAACCTTGCAATAACCTTTGCAGTATAACCAGTCTTAGTTAGAGTGACCACCTTATCAATAGGCATACTTTGACATATTCGTTGAATAGCTTTACTGACTGCATCTGAAATGTTAAAGTATTGGCCTATCCCACTTTCAACCTTACTTTTAACTTCTTCTTCTGTAACCATTGCTATGCTAGACATCATGTTAACTGATTCAACAGGATACTTACCAATGGCGGTCTCGCCTGAAAGCATAACAACATCTGTTCCATCTAGTATTGCGTTGGCAACATCGCTCACTTCAGCTCTTGTTGGAAGTGGGTTATTAATCATTGACTCAAGCATTTCTGTAGCAGTAATTACAACTTTAGCCATCTGGTTACAGCGTGTTATTATAGATTTTTGAACTAGAGGAACTCGTTCGGGTGCAATTTCGATACCTAAATCGCCGCGAGCAACCATTATTCCGTCTGCAGCTTCTAAAATTTCATCGAACTTTTCAACGCCCTCTGTATTTTCAATTTTTGCTATGATTGCTGCTTTAAATTCTCCAAGCTGT
This sequence comes from uncultured Candidatus Bathyarchaeia archaeon, assembly GCA_964434745.1. Classification (GTDB taxonomy): domain Archaea; phylum Thermoproteota; class Bathyarchaeia; order Bathyarchaeales; family Bathycorpusculaceae; genus JADGNF01. The sequence continues at coordinate 7,447 of CAYSWL010000065.1, forward strand.
GATCTTAAGTTTTCAACATCAACAGCATTACGGGTAAATGAAAGAGCTATGTATTCAATATCTTGTTCTTTAGAGAAATCAACAATTTCAATATCTTTCTCAGAAAGCGTGGGAATCATAAGGTCTTTATTGGGGATGTTAACTCCTTTACCATCGTATATTATGCCATCAGATAATACTTGTAGTTGTAGGGCGCCTTGACTTTTACTAATAATACGAGTATGGATTTTGCCATTATCAATGTTAATTACATCACCAGAACTTACTCTTTCGTAAAAGTTATGGTTAAAGCAAACTTCTTCATTATGAAAACCAACATGCAAAGTTTCGCCTTTACTAACTTTTTTAGTTTGAGTTGTTCTAATCCGAACCTCTGGACCTTTTATGTCCATGAGTATTGGAATGTCTGCTATTGATCGCACATTATCAATTACAAGTTTATATTGATCGATTTCGCCATAGGCGGTGTTTATCCGTACACCGTTCATACCAGCATCATATAATTGTTGCAGTAAATCTTTCTGTAGATTAGCAGTACCTATAGTGCAGAGCACTTTGGTTTTCTTCAAAATAATCCTCCTTCCACACTATCTAAAAATAACTCACACGTTTAAACCTAACCACACCAAAATTGCGTAGTACTTCTTAACTGCTTTTAAAAAAGCACAATTCAATCTATTAATATAGGTTACTATAATGATGATAATGCGTTATGTGTAATTACAAATATTTCTCAACTCAATTAATTAGTTAACAAGAATATTGTACTTCATAGAAGGAGAATCAATGTTACCTAACGGGTTTTTGATTCAGTTGGCTTTGGAAGAGGATTTACCGCGAATTTTAGAAATAGAGCTACTAGCAGGTGAACGTTTTAAACCGTATGGACTAAAAAATCTGGTAGAAGTTTTAACTCCGAAAGAACTTTTACTTACAGGTATCTGTAATCAGCGATGTTGGGTTGTTACTATAAAGAATGATTGTCCAGTCGGTTTTGCTCTTGTCTCAACAGTAGGCAAATTTGCGCATCTAGATGAACTTGATGTACTACCGGAATATGGATGTAAAGGACTTGGATCTGCACTATTAGATGTTGTTGATAATTGGGCATGTATAAATGGCCTTAAAACGATCATACTCACTACATTTAGACACATTCCATGGAATGCGCCATTTTATGCTAAACAGGGATTTAAGGTACTTAGTCCTGAGAAATTTTCAAAAGAAGTTAAACAAATGTTAAAGGAAGAAACTGCTCGCGGAGTTCCCACTGAAAAACGTGTCGTGATGTATAAAAATCTTTGATTGACGATTATTATTCATGCTTACCAGTTATACTTAGATTTGATTTTAAGTGGTATAGATATTTTATAGGTATTGATAAAAGTATGAATGATTTACTTCAGAGATGATCGAAATTGGATAATTTGACTTTAAATGAAGTTCAGAAAGTAGTTGATAAATGGATTTCTCAGTTTGAAGAGGGGTATTGGCCTCCGTTGTCAATGCTAGCTGCTGTTGTTGAAGAAACCGGTGAATTAGCTAGAGAGATTAATGACCTTGAGGGATTTAAGAAAAAACGCATGCCAGATGATACTGATATTGGTATGGAACTTGCAGATTTGATCTTTAGCATAGTATGTATTGCAAACTATTATCATATAGATTTGAGCGAGGCATTCAAGGCAATTTTAGATAAATACACGAAAAGGGATATGCAAAGATGGACATTAAAAGGTAAAACCCAAGATGAGGATACAAATAATTCGATACAAAATGGGAACTAATAATTATTTGAGCTATGCTATCAAAAAGAACTGATAGGTAAGTAGTTTTTTATAAACTGTAAGTAAATTATCGTGGTTGCTCTTTTGGTTTACTTAGTTAAATTTTAAGGGTATTTTAAAAAAATTTTTAAAGCAAAAGGGCAACTATGTGTTGAGAGCGAAAATATTGAAACTTGGAGTTGCACTCTTATCAGTAATATTAGTTTGCATTATTGTAGGTTCGGTTTTTGTAATGTTTAATTTTGTTCCAAGCGGAAATGCTGAAGCTTCACCATTCTATGTAGGTGTACAATTTGGATATGGCAATTCCACAGACTGCAAAGCGCTGGTAGATAAAGTTAAAAATTACACCAACCTTCTTGTAATTTCTTCTCCAAATATTACCAGAAATGAAGTGCTTCTTAATGAAACATGTGACTATGCATACAACGCTGGTCTGCATATTATAATCTATTTTCCAGCCTCAGATCCGATTTATTCCAATAGTGGTGGAAGCAGCTCATACCATGGCTATTTATGGGCTATGAAGGCAAAAGACACATACGGGGATTACTTTCTTGGCGCATATATCTATGATGAACCTGGAGGAGAAGTATTGGATGCAGCTAATGGAGCAGTAAGCATTAGTTATTCTAGGTATAGCAATACTCAGACCTCAACAGGCCAGATAGAATATAAAATTGCTTCAGAAAATTTTGTAAATAACGTCAACGGTAGAATGAGTGATTATTTGTATTGTGCAAAAAAATCAGGTACTGAAGTGATGACTGCAGATTATGGCCTTTACTGGTTTGACTATAAAGCAGGATTCGATACAGTTTTTGCTGAATTTGGCTGGGGCCACGATAGACAGATGGCAATTTCACTTTGCAGAGGTGCAGCTACAGCACAATCTAAAGAATGGGGCGCCATAATCTGTTGGGAGGATCGCACTCCTGAAGGTGCAGCAATAATGGAAAATAGCACTGCACTCCACAATGACTTACAGCTAGCATACGATAATGGTGCAAAATATGCAATAGTATTCAATTATGCGGGGGATAACCAACCTAATCCACATGAATATGGAATATTAACTGACGAACATTTTGATGCTCTAAAAAGCTTCTGGGAATACGTACAACAAAACCCTGACAAGCACAATTGTTTGAAAGCAACTACAGCACTAGTCTTACCCCAAGGATATGGATTTGGATTTCGTAATATAGACGATAAAATATGGGGAATATATAAAGCAGATAATTGGACCCAGAAGATTTGGGAAGATACAAATAAGCTTTTGAACGAGTATGGAAGCAATTTAGATATTGTATACAGTGACCCTGAATTCCAAAAAACAATTGAAAGCAAGTATTCTAATATAATACCATGGACAAGTGGCGCTACAAGTGAAGAGTATCCTGTTTTAAACCTCAATAACACCTTAGGTTACCACAGCATCCAGCAAGCAATAATCAACGGAGCCACATTAAATGGAGATACCATTTATGTAAAATCTGGAACCTATAAAGAGAATATAATCATAGACAAAGCTGTTAATCTTATAGGTGAAGAAAAAGAGACAACCATACTAGACGGCAATAATATTGGATCAGTCTTAAGAATTTTAGCTTCTGGAGCAAACATAACTAACTTTACTATAAAAAATGGAAACGCTCTGGAGGGAGGACAAAACATTACTGATACTACTGCACTCTTGAGCATAATTCTCCAATATTATGATTTATATTACTCACAAACTACTTTAGACATATCAACTCTTAATACAACATTACTTGAGAACATTGCTAACCAAATAGACGAAATTTATAAATCAAATCCAGATTTATTTACAAGCGCAGGCATCATACTTTCAGGTGCAGACAATTGCACAATAGTCAATAACATTGTTACTGACAACAATAAAGGAATAATTATTTCTTCAAGTACGAATAATACATTAAAAAATAACAGTTTAATTAACAATAAACATGGCTTTGGAGTCATAGGCCAAACAGTTGAGCATTACAGCAATTATGTTGACACCTCAAACTCAGTAAATGGAAAACCAATTTATTACTTAATTAACCAACATAATATTGAAGTTCCACCCGACACTGGCTTTTTAGCATTAGTCAATTGCACCACAATAACTGCACAAAACCTTCAATTATCAAATAACTACAACGGATTACTCCTAGTTAACACGTTTAATTCAAAAATAGTAAATAATTTATTTACTGACAACTATGAAGGATTAAAAATAGTAAGCTCAACAAACAACACACTTCTAAACAATAACATGAACAATAACACTTACAACTTAAATATAGACTTAACTTTACTAAACGATATTGACAATTCTAATAAAATTGATGGAAAGACAATCTATATCTGGAATAATCAACAAAACAAAACCATACCTGAAGACGCAGGCTACATTGCACTTATCAATTGCTCAGATATAACAGTTAAGAATTTACAACTAAATAATAACATTCAAGGAATTCAATTAATTAACACAACCAACTCACATATAACAAACAACTCATTCTGTAATCTGAACTTTGCTATCCAAGTAAATTCATCGTCAAACAACTTAATTACACAAAATGAGTTTAATGCAAACCAGCATGGTATTGTTATAGATAATAGTTCTAAACAAAATAATATAACAAACAACATATTCAACGCGCATGATTCTGCAGTCACAATCAGCAAATCAAGAGACAACACAATCCAAAATAACACATTAACAAACAATCAACAAGCCATAACCCTCAAATTCGCAGAATACAATATTATAAAAGCAAATAACCTTACCAGTAATACATATGGTTTGGAGTTTACATTTGAACAAACAGAATATAGCAGTTCAGATCAAAATTTTGTCAGCACAAATAACACAATCATAGAAAATAATTTCAATCAAAATCTATACGGCATAATGATAAGCAATTACCAAACAGCTCAAAACAATACAATATATCATAATAACTTTTTCAATAACACTTCACAAGTTTATGGACCAGTTGTTTATAATTCATATGCAAACTCATGGGATAACGGCTCTGAGGGTAACTTTTGGAGCAATTATAACGGTAGCGATACAGATGGCAATGGAATAGGCGATACTCCGATGAACATATTCCAACAGTTTCCAATTTCAACAGGTGGTAGTTCAGATTACTATCTAACATCAGCACCTAAAGATCAAGATAGATACCCCTTGATGTTACCGTACTCATCGTTATGGTAAAAGAACATAATCAAAGCTATATAGATTCAAAACTTAGGTAACAAAAACAATTTTTTTGAATTTTAACAAAATTTTCTTAACTTTATTTGTGCATGGTTTTATAAAAAAATTGAGAGGATTGATTATGTCCCCTTTTTGTTTAATGTGTGTCCTGAGGTTATGTGTTAGCTTTAGCCGTAGATGGTTATGTCATCGATCCAAAGCCTGCGCATGCTCATATCGTC
>CAYSWL010000066.1:0-12533 GCA_964434745.1 uncultured Candidatus Bathyarchaeia archaeon
CCAAAAAAGACCTACAACAAACCATAGAAGCCTTCGACAAAGCACTACATACTGTGTCTATTGAAAAGGGAACGGCGTAGTTATGAAATTTGTTGTTGGGACTAGAGGTAGTATACTTGCTCGTACTCAGACTGAGAGGTTTATTGAAGAGTTTAGGAAAGTTAAGCCTGAAGCAGAGTTTGAGTTGAAAGTTATTAAGACTCTTGGGGATAGTGAAGGGGCAAAACCGCTTTTTGCTATTGATAGTACAGGTATTTTTCAGAAAGAAATTGATCAGGCATTAATTGATAATGAAATTGACTTTGGAGTATCTAGTCTTAAAGATGTCCCAACTATTGAAATAGCACAGACTATTATTGCAGCTATACCTAAACGTGCGTCTCCTCATGATGTACTAATTTCAAAAAATAATACTCCTCTTATGCAGCTACGCAAAGGAGCAGTTATCGGTACAGGCAGTCTTAGAAGGCTAGCACAAATAAAACATCTACGTCCAGACATTGAAGTTATGCCCATAAGAGGCAATGTTGATACACGCATCAGAAAAATACAGCAAGGAGAATTTGACGGCATCATACTTGCTGAAGCAGGACTACAAAGAATGGACTTAACAGACCAGATTACAGAACGCTTCCCACTTAACTTATGTCCTTCAGCACCAGGCCAAGGCGCACTAGCAATTGTAACACGTAAAAACGATAACGATATCATAAATTTTCTAAAAATTATTGATCATGTTCAGAGTAGAGCAGAAGTTACTGCTGAAAGAACACTTATGTTTGAACTTGGAGGCGGTTGTCGTGTACCGATAGGTGCAGTTGGACAAGCCAACAATGAGATGTTATCGTTGCTTGGGGTTATGTTTACTCTTGATGGACAGAGTAGGATTGAAGCAACCGCAGAAGGCACATTAAATGAAGCAGAAAAAATCGGAAAAAAGGTAGCAGAAAAATTGACAGAACAAGGAGCAAAACAGATTCAAGAACAATGGAGAGAAAAATATGGCACATGGTAAAGTATTTCTAGTAGGAGCAGGTCCAGGCGATCCAGCACTTCTTACGATTAAAGCTGCAGATTTGTTAAAGAATGCAAAAAATGTAGTATACGATCGATTAGTAAGTGAAGAAATTTTAGCTTTAATTCCGCAAAGTGCAGAAAAAATCTATGTAGGAAAAGAGTCTGGAAGGCACATTGTACCGCAAGATAAAATTACAGAATTACTTGTAAAAATGGCACACGAAGGCAAAGATGTAGTTCGACTAAAAGGTGGAGACCCATTCATTTTTGGCAGAGGCGGAGAAGAAGCAGAAGCTTTAGCAGAGAAGGGTATCGAATTTGAAATCATTCCAGGAGTATCATCTTCAGTTGTTGCACCCATGTATGCGGGTATTCCGCTTACACACAGAGATTATGCTTCATCAGTAGCTATTGTTACAGGCCATCAAGCAGGAGATGGCGAAAGAACCATCGAATGGACAAAAATCGCTAACGCCGTAGACACCATTGTAATACTTATGGGCATAGAATCTCTAGAAGCAATTATTGAAAAACTACTCAAAGGCGGCATAAAACCAACCACGCCAGTAGCAATAATTGAGAAAGGAACATCAAAGCAACAACGAAGCATAACAGGTACAATAGAAACCATAATCAAAGACTCAAAAGAAGCCACCATCAAGCCCCCAGCCGTAATTGTAATAGGTGGAGTAGTGAACTTAGGTAGGAAACTTGCATGGTTCAAACCAACCAGCCACTAAAAGGCAAAACAATAGCCTTAACTAGGCCTTGCGGACAAAGTGATGAGTCTGCCCAAATAATAAAAAAAATGGGCGGAACACCATACTTTATACCCACTATTGAAATCAAAGAAGTTAACAACTTAGAGCCTATCAAACACTTTATTGAAGAACTAAACCAAAGCAAAGTCGACTATGTTGCACTCATGAGTGTTAACGGCATAAAACACTTACTTAGCGCTTCAGAGAAACTAAACCAAACCAGCCAACTACTCAAAGGATTAGAAAAAACAAAAATTATCGCAATAGGTCCACGAACAGCTGAGGAACTAAAAGCATACAATCTTCATGTCGATTTAGTACCTACTGATTATACTTCAGAGGGAATAGCACAAAACATGCTACAATATGATATGCGCGGAAAACAAGTCCGAATTCCAAGAACAACAGCAGCAAACCCAACCCTAAAAGAAAAACTATCAAAAGAAGGCGCCATAGTCAAAGAAGTCCACGTCTACGAATCTGCAATACCAACCAACAATGAACTAAATAGTGATTTTCTTCAAAAAGTTAAAGAAAACAAAATTCACGCCATCATTTTCGGCAGCGGTTTATGTGCAAAAAACCTTTTCCAAATGCTCAAAGAAATTGATAAAACAGAACTAGCAAACCTATTAAACCAAAAATTAGCAATCGTAGCTATCGGGCCAGTGACAGCCCAAGCATTATCTGAACTCAATGTAAAAATTGATGTCTTACCAAAAAAATATACCTTCGAAGATTCCTTAATAGAATTAGCTAAATTTTTGAAAACATAAAACTATTCTATTTTAGCTATCTCTATTTTTCAAATTTTTTCTGTGTAGTTATTCAGCATTAGTTAGAAAAGTTTCATATTATTGCTATCCAGATAGACTATACTATAGTGACGTTACATGCTTACAAGTGATATTGATGATTTAGATAAACAAATACTAAAGCTATTGCAGCTTGATGCACGAATACCATTTGCAGAGTTAAGTCGTAAGTTAGATGTTGCTGAGGCCACTATTAGATTTAGAGTTAATAAGCTTGTAGAGAAGGGAATAATCACTAATTTTACTGCACTAATTGATCCAGCAAAAGTAGGCATGAAAGTTAGTGGAGCAATTTTGCTTAAAATTGATCCAGCATATTTAGAAGAAGCATGTAAGCAGCTAATGTCATTTAAAGAGACTCAGTATCTTTTTCAAAGCACTGGCGAGTATGATGTAGTTTCTGTGATAATTACCTGGGACATGGAACATCTTAGTGAGTTAGTTAAAAAGACAAAGTTGATTCCAGGCGTTAAAGATGCTAGAGTATCAGTAACAACAAGATTTCTAAAATTCGATCCGACCATAGAATTATAACCCACAAACAACGTTGCGGAATCCGCAACATATAGCACACATAATTCATATTTCCGCAATGTTAATACATGATCAACAACTAATTCTACAACTAAACTGGCAAAACACAGCAACAAAAAGCCAGGGTGAAAATTGTGACAGAAAAAAGCAACCTCACCAAAGATCAAAAAGATAACACAAACCACACACAACTTAACCTAAACACAAACCTTCCAACAACACTACCTATTGACCTTGACGAAATAGACAGAAAGCTACTACAAATAGTTCAAGACAAATTCCCCATAGTAGAAAAACCCTGGCAAAAAATAAGCACCCAACTTGGCATTAACGAAGATGAAATATTAACCCGGATAAAAAGACTTAGCAATACAGGAATAATTCGTAAAATAGGCCCAATTATAAATTCACCCGAAATTGGATTAACCGCAGCCACCTTAATTGCACTACAAGTACCAGCAAATAAGATCGAAACTGTAACTAAAATTATCAACCAATACCCTAACGTATCACACAATTATGAACGCGAACATAAATACAACATATGGTTCACAATTGCAGCTTCAAGCACAGAAAAAATTGAAGAAATATTAACAGAAATAATCCAAAAAACCGGCTGCGATAAAAACAAAATCCTCAACCTTCCAACAGTAAAACGATTCAAAGTAAACGTACGTTTTCAATTAACCTAACCCGGTGAGCACAATGGACCAGACAGATATCAAACTCTTAAATGAAATCGCAAAAGGCATCCCACTAGTATATGAACCTTTTAGCGAAATAGCAAAAAAATTACAAATATCACCTAAAGAAACTATATCACGAATAATTCAACTTCAAGAAAAAGGCATAATCCGACGCTTTGGTGCATCCATCAAACCCAACAATTTAGGCCTATGCACAAATGCGCTAATCGCATGGAAAATTCCTGAAAAAAGAATACAAGAAGTAGGAACATTTCTGTCAGGATTCGAAGGAATTACACACTGCTACCAACGCAAAACTATAGCCGACAAATGGGACTATAACCTATATACAGTTATGCACAGTCCGGAAAGAAAAATAGTAGAACAAAACGTTAAAAACATCTCTAAAGCCATCGAAATTAACGATTACATCATACTATATAGTATAAAAGACCTAAAAAAATCAAACACTACACATTCACTAAGTCACTTATCTAACTTATCAGAAAAAACTTTAGGAGATAATTCAATATGATTAACATTTCAAAATTATGGTGTGGCACACCTGGATCTATGGACCATCTAAGATATAGCAACACTTCACATCACAAACCGGTTGTTGTTTGGAATACCACAAGACAATGCAATCTTCACTGTGTACATTGCTATTCAAAATCTGAAAACAAACACTACTCAAACGAATTAACAACAGATCAAGCAAAAAATTTCGTAAAAGACATAGCAGACTTTGGTGTTCCAGTCCTACTCTTCTCCGGAGGCGAACCACTACTTAGAAAAGACATATTCGAAATCGCCCAACTAGCCTCCGATTCAGGCATAAGACCAGTCCTATCCACCAATGGCACACTTATAACAGAAACAACAGCTCAAAAACTCAAAAAAGCAGGCTTCTCTTATGTAGGCGTCAGCTTAGACGGCATAGGAAAAACTAACGATAAATTTAGAGGAGCAGAAGGAGCTTTTGACTTAGCAATAAAAGGAATTAGAAACTGCTTCAAAGCAGAAGTCAAACCAGGCCTACGATTCACAGTAACTAAGCATAACTACAAAGATGTACCAGAAATTTTTAACTTTATAGAAACTGAAAAATTACCGCGAGTATGCTTTTACCATTTAGCATACGTAGGACGAGCAGCAGACATAGCAAAAGACGACCTTACATGCGAGCAAACAAGAACATTTATGGACTACATATTAACAAAAACAGAAGATCTTCACAAAAAAGGCCAATTTACAGAAGTACTAACTGTAGATAACCATGCTGACGGCGCATACCTTTACATTAAATTAAAAGAAAAAAATCCTGCCAAAGCCGAAGAAGTGCTAAAACTTCTAAAACTAAGCAAAGGAAACAGTTCAGGTGCAGGAATAGGCAGTGTTGATTTTAATGGAAATGTTCACCCCGACCAATTCTGGCAACACTACTCTTTAGGCAACATACTTGAACAACCATTTAGCAAAATCTGGACAAACAACTCTGAACCATTACTAAAATCACTACGAGAAAGGAAAAAACTTCTAAAAGGAAAATGCAGCCAATGCCAATACATAGATATCTGCAACGGCAACCTAAGAGTAAGAGCAGAAGCAACCTATAACGATCTTTGGGCACCCGATCCAGCCTGCTACTTAACAAACCAAGAAATAAATTGCACATAGGCGAACTACTGTGACTTCACCGTTTACTCAAACACAAACTCAAACATCTGATATAGCACCAAGAGTAATTGCTTGGGAGTCCACTCGTGCATGTGATTTAGCCTGCATTCACTGTAGAGCTGAAGCACAAAAAACAACTGACCCCAATCAACTTACAACCCAAGAATCTTTTGACCTAATAGATCAGATAGTTAAGTTCTGCAAACCCATCTTTATTATAAGCGGCGGTGACCCACTAAAACGCAAAGATATATTCGAAATCGCCACCTACGCTTCAAAACAAGGCTTAAGGGTAGTTATGTCTCCAAGCGGAAGCGAGATAACACCAGAAATTATTGAAAAAATCAAAAACTCAAATATAAAAATGATCTCACTTAGCATTGACGGATCAACACCACAAATCCACGACACCTTCCGCCAAGTACCAGGCGCATTTAACAAAATCATTCAAGCCACCAAGTATGCACACCAAGGCGAACTTAATTTCAGAATAAACACAACAGTTACTCAACACAACCGTGAAGACTTAGCCAACATCCACAAATTAGCCATTACCTTAGGAGCTAAAGAATGGGATGTCTTTATGCTTGTACCTACAGGAAGAGGCAAAGTCAAAATGGAAATCACTCCACAACAATATGAAGAAACACTCCAATTCATATACAAACTCAATTTAGCCTCGCCTATCCCAATAAAAGTAACATGCTCACCACAATATACACGCATAACTGCCCAACAACAAAAAAATAGCAACCATAACATGCCAATTCAAAACCAAACAAGACACCCAACAGGAAGCAGAGGATGCATGGCAGGCAACGGCTTTTGCTTTATTTCCCATATTGGAGAAATATTCGGATGCGGCTTTCTACCAATCGCCGCAGGCAATATACGAAAAAACAATTTTAAAGAAATCTACCAAAAATCAAAACTATTTACAGAACTACGTAACCACACACTACTAAAAGGAAAATGCGGAAAATGCGAATACGCAGCGAGCTGCAGCGGATGCCGCGCAAGAGCACTAGCAACAAAAAACGACTACCTAGAACAAGAACCATACTGCAACTATAACCCAAAACAACCAACACCTAATCAATAAAACAAAAAACATAACAAATTAACCAAACAAACAAACAAACGATTCATAAAATAACTAAGCCAATTCTTTTTCAACTCTCAACCAACCTACTTACCAAAAAAAAGGGCAACACAACAAAAAAGAAAAGAAAGAAATGAAGGCTTGTTTATTTGTTTATTTTAGGTTTTAGCGTTTTCTTAGTATGACTGCTACGATGAGTAGTACGATTATGATTGCAATTGCTGAGCCGATTATTAGTAGTGATTCTGTTGATAGGCTATTTTCGGTTTGTGTGTTAGTAGGTGTTGGTTCGGCTTGTGCTATTATGCCTACTGCTGTTTGTGCTGTTGATAGCCAGTATGATTGTGAACCTTCGAAAGCTGCAACGATAGTGTATGTGCCTTCTGCAGGAATATCATTCCATAAGTAGCTAAAGCTTCCGCTTAAGTCAGTAGTGACTATTCCTAGTTCTGTTGATTGTCCATTTTGGCTAATGGCAGTTAAGCGTACTTGTACACCGGTTGCATCTGTTGGCATTGGTTTTTGCATGTATAGATAAGACATCCAGTCACCTTGACTTTCGTCAGACATTGCTGGAACGATGTTAAATTTACCGCTATCAACTAGTTGTTTAGCGCCAAAGCATATGTCAGTGACTGTGCCTTCAATTAGTACACCAGAGTTTTGTGGGATAACTTTCGGGGAAGCGTTAATTGTTGTGTAGCTTGGTCCTTTACCGATTGTGTAGATTTGAGCATCATAGTGGTTAAGGTATGCAATGTAGCCGTCTGCAACAGGGAATCCTTCACTGCCAAAAGTGCCTACGCCAGCCCAGCTTGGAATTGTCCATATTTCTTCACCAGTGTATGCATTGATGCAGCGTACTAGTGAGCCTTTGTATAGTGGTTCATTAGGTGAGTGTTCAGTACTATAGGTGTAGACTTTGCCATCAGCGATTGCGCCAATGAAGAGTGGATAAAGACCCCATGGTGTTTCAACTCCGCTGTTAGTGTTATTGTATTTCCATTCTAAATCGCCAGTTCTAAGGTCATAGCAGAATAATTCGTCACCATAACCAGATGTGTAAAGATTGCCATATGCTGGAAAGCCTGCTTGCCCAGTACTACCCATGCCGACAGTGCCATAATAGTTCAAGTCACGTGCATCGCCAACAGGACCCCAAAGCAAATCGCCACTATCTAAATCATAAGCTAGCCATTGTCGGGTTTCTTTATCAGCCATCAAAAATGTTCGTGTTTCCGCATCAATAGCGTAAAGTAATCTTGTTATGTTACTTTCAGGTGCAGAGTATGTTTTTTGCCAGAGTAATTGTCCTAAAGTTTCAGGTTTTAAGCTAATTGCCCAGAACGTGTAGGTGTCTGTGGTGCCCCATCTTTGACCTGGTGGAGAGGTTGGAGTATTACCAAGAATCAAATCGCCAACAATTGCTTTCGAGATTACTGAATCGGTTGAAAGTTGAGGTATAGATATGTTCCAAGAATACGAAGTGCTTCCATTAATTATTTTTCCAACGGGTCTCCAGTAGTATATTCCAGCACCAGTAGCTGACTGAGAAAACTCGATAGATGCAATATTATTCCAACATGCCAAAGATTGCCCGTTACTTCCTAGTACGTAGCGTAGGATTTCTCCATCTGGACCATATACGTTAGTGCTGCAGGAACATTTGTAATATTAAAGAGCCATTTGCCTGTTGAAGGTTCATAAGCTATCCAAGTGCTACCACTTACTGCCCACAGATAAGGTATTACACCGTGTTGGTTAGATGAATCATACCATAGGAGCTGACCGAAAGTTGGATAAACAGTATAGTTCTGTTCCCAGATTAGCTCACCTGTCTGAAGATCTACACAGACATAGTCGCCACCTACAGTATTGCCAAGACTGCCTGCAGCACTATTGCTTAATGGTAATGGATAGTACATTCGACCTTGAATAATTATTGGAGCTACAAATCGGTATTCATATGATAAGCCAGTATAGTATGCCGCGCCGGTAACACCTACATTACTTCCTCCAACAATACCACCATCTTGAATCGGCCTAGCCCACATTACGTGAGCACTATTAGGAGCAATACCATCAGGTTGTAATCTATTTGATAAAGGCATGTGTTCAGCAGTAGTTGGAGCAAGATAGTTTGAAGCTATGCTCACCCAATCAGTATTTTGCCCTTCAATTGGACGCTACCAGTAAGTAGTCGGCAAAGGATATGTCTGAGGTGATTCTACCTCGTCTTGTTGCACAGTAAGAGTAGTCTCTGCACTACTAGCAAGGTATAAGTCATTTTGATAGTCACCAGCCCAAGTGTATGTTTGTCCAGGATACTCAAACTTGAAATGGTATACACCAATTTAATCAGGAGTAAACAAGGTATACTGCGATGAGGTAGTATCATACACGATCGGCCAAGCCTGTTGATCAACCGAACCGTCAGGCTTAGTAATCGTTAATTTATAGTCATGGAATCGAATGTCATTATCAACAGCAGCATTAGGCATAACTTTGTCAATCCACATCAGCACGAACATTGTTTGACCAACACCTACAGGATCAGGTGAAACAGTAACATATGCAAAAGTCGGGATTTCCCAAGCCGGAGTATGTGCACTAGCAAAAGATACAACAGACGCAGCAACAGACGAAACTAAAAGCAAAAGCAAAGCAAAAATTGAAAAATACTTAGAGGCTATCTCATAAATAGTTGTTTTGTGTTTTATTTCTTTAGGAATAAGTATAAATTTAACTGATGAGCAGTGGGCTGTACTTGAACCCTTAATTTCGCAGCCTCATCGAAGGCCAGATGGCAAGGCCGGCAGTGGAAAAACTCTAGAGAAGTGTTAAATGGTGTTTTGTGGATTTTACGCACCGACGCTCACTGGCATAACCTGCCCGAAAGATACCCACCATACCAAACCTGTCATCGTAGATTTCAGCAATGGGCCAAACAGGCATCATCTAGCAAATTCTAAAGGCGTTAGCTAAAGGATTTGCGCATAAGAGGCGGCTTGGATTTGTCTAAAGTGTTTTATTGATGGTACTTTTATTGTGGCAAAAAAAGGGGCAGATGCGTTGGAACAACCAAGCGGGGCAAAGGTACGAAACTCATGGCAGTATCAGACCGTTCCGGTCTTCCTCTCGCCGTTTGCACAGCAAGCGCTTTTCCACACGAAATCAAACTAGTCAATGCAGTCCTTGAAGCCAAATTCGTTAAGGAAAAACCAAAGCGGCTAATTGGCGATAAAGCCTACGATAGCGACCTTTTAGATGAAAAGTCAAAGGCTAAGGGCATAGAGTTAATCGCGCATCATAAAAACAACCGCGTAAAGCCTCCAACTCAAGATGGGCGAGTGCTTAGGCGTTATAGGCGGCGCTGGAAGGTTGGGCGGTTGTTTTCTTGGATGCAAAACTTTAGAGGCCTTGTTGTACGCTATGAATACTATGTTGAGAACCTGCTAGGCTTTATCCACCTAGGCTGCATACTTATACTGCTTAGAAGATATTTATGAGATGGCTTCTAACAATTTTGTTAATCTTTGCATCTCTCCTTAGAATTCCTTTAAATCAGCGCGCTTATAAGATTTTGCAGAAAACCCACTTCAACTAAAATAAAGCACAACTAAATTTTCACAAAATACACAACACACCACATCCAATAGCAACTAATTTCTAAAAAAACAAAAAATTACCAAAAACAACCTACCAATTAACAAACATAAAATAAAATATAATAATTTTAAAGAAAGCAAAAAAGGTTGAATACTAAAAATATTTTCAAATCGTAAAAATAAAAGATGTTTTCAGGTTATATCGATAATGTCATCTTTTTCTGGAATGCAAACTTCAGTTATTGTAGATATTTTTTCTGACAGAGCTTGTGCTTGTTCAAGATCTCCATGAACCAGAACTGTCTGTTTAGGTCTAAGAGTATTTATTAATTCGATAAGTTCAACCTGATCTGCATGTCCTGAAAGCTCAATTTGCTTAACTTCAGCATTCACTGTTATGGTTTTATCTTCATATGTAAAGCTTCGATCATCTTTAGCTTGCTTTAAAGGACTATCCGGAGGTAAATATCCAGAAGTTAAGATAATCGAGTTTTCTTCACCTTCAGCCCAATCTAACAGTAAACGAAGGCTAGCTCCTGCGTGACCAAAACCAGAGGTGCAAATAACAACTGCAGGCTCAACAATTTGGCGTGTGCTGCGTATAGGTTTAACGTATTTAAACTCGAAAGGCCGCTCTTGATGTTGAACTTGCTCGGTAAAAAGCTCCTTATACTCATTAAAGTACCCATTTATCTTATGAGCCAAATTTGAAATCGTATACACATTATAATGTGGCAAAATTCCATCAACCATAGCTTGATCAATTCTTTTTGCCATCTCTTGACTTCGGTGAAAAGCAAAGGTTGGAATCAAAACATTACCTTTACGCGCCATAGTACGCAACATTAACTCAAAAAACTGGTCAATCAACTCAGATCTAGGTAAGCGAACCTTCCCACCATAGGTCGATTCAGTAATCAAAACATCAGGCTCTTTAGGCAACAAATCGACATTGCAGCCCTTCAAAATCTCACTATCATGAAGACAAAAATCTCCAGTATAAACAATGCTTTTGCCTTCACAAGCAATACTAGTAATTTTAGCTCCAGCAACATGCCCAGCCGGATAGAGCGTTATATTCATACCAGGTAAAGCTGCACAATCACGAGTCCACCAACAACTACCAAGCTTACGAACATCAAATTCATCATAGAAAATGACGCCTTTCTGACTTTGAATCTTCACCATATCATTTAACAAATCAACAGTTACATCACGCGTAATCTTAGACCCAACAATTACCGGATCAGTTCCCGATAAACTAAGCAAATTTCCAGTATGATCTAAATGAGCATGACTAATAACGATTGCATCAAAACTCTTAGGCAACTCAATAGAGCGTTCCTCAACTTTAACACCGTAATCTAATGCAACATTACAATACTCTGACTCTACAGCAATACAAGAGCCACCGACTTCCCTAGCGCCACCAAGCAATTTTATCTTCATACAGCATCCCTGATTAACCTAAGCCAATAACTTAAGAACCAATGAAACCACAAATTAACACTGACCTTAAAACTATCAGATCAGCACGTTAATTCGCGCCTAATAACAACGAGCCAAATATTAAGCTATTGATTAAATAATCAAGCTCAACCATGCTTCACCACACATTCCAATATTCGACTAAAAATTGTTTAGCTAACTTAGCGGTGCGCCCTCAACTTTTAGCCATAACTAACAAAAATAAAAAATTGGGTAAATTTGTCTTAATAATTAGAGGCTTTTATTTTTTGACTTATTAGTAGTAGGATAGCAAAGATAATGCAGATTAGCCCTGAGATTAAAAATACCCCGTTAAAGCTAAATGAGGAAAAGACCGGGTTAAATATTATGGGCGGTAAAAATTGACCTACAAAAAGAAAAGTGGTTAAGTAAGATATCATCCGCCCTCGCATACAGGTATTTGTTAATTCGCTAACCCAAAGATTTAGAGTAGGCAAAATCATACCTTGACCGATCCCATAAAGTACAATTGAAAATATAATAGCAGGTATACTAAGACTCTGAGATAGCAAAAGAAAGCCAAAAGCCCAAAGACCAAGCCCGATAAGAGAAATTGATTTGTAGGATAATTTTGATTTAACGGTTTTATACAGAAATGCCGTTATTGCAGCAGAAAGGCCCATAACACCAATAAAAGTGCTTATGATAAAACTAAAATTTGACAGGAATCAATTTTTATACCCAATAACACAAAATACCTGCTCGCTAGTTAGTATTTCAGTAAGGTTGGAAAATTTAAGGTAATGATTATATGACAACTAACTCTCAAGTAACTCAAGTAAAAGCTAGACAAGTTTTAGATTCACGTGGAAATCCAACCA
>CAYSWL010000067.1:0-12484 GCA_964434745.1 uncultured Candidatus Bathyarchaeia archaeon
GAAGTACTAGTGCTGCGACGATAACTGCAATAACGATAACTGCTGCTGCGGCTGCGATAAGCAAAGTCTCAGTAGAAGTACTGCTTGGATTGTCAACAACTGCTGATGGAGATTCGGTTGGAGCTGCGGTTTCGGTTGGTGTGACTGTTTCTGTTGGTGTTGATGTTGGAGTTGGATTTACTGGGTTTTCGGATGCAGCGACTACTGCTATTGCTGTTACTGCAGAGGATTTATAGTAGCCTTCAGAGCCTTCAAATGTTGCAACGATTGTGTATTCGCCTTCAGCTGGTGGCATCCAGGCCATCTTGTAGAATCCGTTGGTGTCAGTGGTTGCGTAACCTACGTCGTGTGTTTCTCCGTTGCTGTCAATTGCTGTGAGCTTTACTTGTACGCCAGTTGCGTCTGTTGGCATTGGTTTTTGCATGAAGATGTATGCCATCCAGTCATCCATACTGTTGTCTGAAACTGCTGGTACGATGTTGAATTCGCCGCTTGCAACTTTAGATTTTGCGCCTGCAGAGATGTCTTCAACTGTACCTTTGATTAGTATGGTGTTTCCGTTAGTGACGACATCGTTTTGGACTGTGACTGTTGTTGAGCTTGGGCCTTTGCCAACGCAGTATAGCTGGTTGTCATATATGTTAAGGTATACGCCATAGCCGTCTGCAATTGCGAATGTTGCACTGCTCCAGCCAAGTAGAGTCCAAAGTTCTTCGCCGGTTTCAGCGTCAATGCATCTTACTTTTGCGCCTTTGTATGCTGGAACGTTTGGTGAGTGCTCAGTTGTGTATAGGTACATTTTGCCATCAGCGAATGCTGTTGCAAATGTTGGGTAGTATCCCCAAATTGTTTCTACACCGCTGTTTGTGCTGTTGCCTTCGCCACCGTTTCCGTAGGTCCAAAGTAAGTTACCGTTTGCTGTGTCATAGCAATATACTAGACCACCCCAGCCGTGGACATATAGATGACCTTCATAGGTGCTATATCCGTAGCCGACGTTAGGGTCGCTAGGTAGAGTACCGTAGCCGAAGTATTGGAATGCAAGATGTTCACCTACGGGGCCCCATAGTTTGGTGCCGTTGTCGATGCTATAGCCTGAGTATTGTGTAGTTTCTTTATCTAGCATAATGAAGACGCGGTTTGTTGCATCGAATGTTACTATACCGCGTGTGAGGTTGCCTTCTGGAGCGTCATAGGTTTTTGTCCACAAGACTTGGCCTAATGTGTCTTGCTTTAGGCTTACTGCCCAAACTTGACAGTTATTGGGTGCACCAAAGCTGCCTGTCATTGCTGACATGAAGAGGCTTGGGAAGTTAGCGCTGAGTAAAAGTACATCACCTTGTAATATTGCGAATACTTGGGCATTGGCAGCTAAACCAGATACAGATACGTTCCATGAGTATGCGTTGCTTGCGTTGATATTTTCACCTACTGGTCGCCATTGGAATGCAGCGCTGCTAGTGTCTGCTTCAGAACTTCCGCCGGTTAATGCCCATGCGGCAGTGTTATTCCAAAGTGCTAGCCACCCGTTTGCTGCATTGAGTTGGTAGTAGAGTATTTCACCGCTTGGGCCATATGCCATGTTAGGTCTGCCCATCATTGATCCAGTTGAAGCGCCTGAAGGAACGTTGGTTAGGTTGAATAGCCAATTTCCGTTAATTGAGTCATATGCCATCCATACGGTGCCTCCGTTTGCTGCGTCATTGACTGTTCGCCACATGAAGCCGTTGGGTATGACACCGTGTTGGTTCATTGATTCATAGTCGTAAAGTTGTGCGAATGTTGGCATTACCATGTCTTTGTAGAAAATTTGTTCGCCTGTTCGTAAGTCAACGCAGACATATCCTCCGCCTGTGGCTGCATTGCTGCGTGGGAGGTTGTAGTAGAGTCTTCCGTTGATAATTAGTGCACCGTTGAATTTTGCTTCGTATGCTAGTGAAGAATAGTAAGTCATGGCTTCTGTTGCTGAGTAGCTTCCTCCGACGATACCGCCGTCTAGAAGTGGTTTAGTCCACATGATGTGAGATGTACTTGGACCTGCGCCGTCTGGTTGAACGTTCTTTTCAAGGATTTGTGGGCTTCCTAGCCAGTTAGAGGCAATTTGTGACCATGCAGTGTTTTGACCTTCGATTGGTCTAGTCCAGTAGCTTGTTGGAAGTGGATAGTCACCAATTGGAGCTACAGGTTCTGCTTGTACTGTGAGTGTTGCTGTTGCATTGCTGGCCAAGTAAATGTCACCGACATATGCACTTGGATTACCAGGTAGTCCGTTAACTGGGTTGTATAATGATGCGACTTGTCCTGGGAATTCAAATAGGAAGGTGTATTCGCCAGTCTGAGTTGGTGTGTATATTGTGTATGCAGTTGATTCTGCTGCAGAAGTGAATGGACCTAGTTTTTCAGTAGATCCGTCAGGACATGTTACTGTTACTGTGTAGTTTGTCCATCGGTCACCACCAGCGCCAGCAGCTGTTGGTGGAGTTTTGTCTATCCAGAAGGTGAGGAATACTTGTTCGTCTACGCCGACTGGATTGGGTGCAACTGCAATATAAGCGTATGTTGGAATTGTCCACGCAGGGTCATGCGCGGTAGCAGTAGGCAAAGCAAACATTGAAACAACAATAGTAAGCATCAATGCTACACCAAGCAAAGATGAAAACTTACTTCGGTTGATTTTTATGATTGAGCTATTGTTCATTCTCTTACTTCTCCATAATTTACGAGCCACCAAGATTCGGAATGGGCCATTTAAAAGTTTCTCCAAATCTACAATATATTCAAAAATAATAGCCCATTTTAACTTATTATAGATACAATTTAAGCTAATCTTACATATAATGGTGTTTTTTGTGCAGTAACTGCTATAGACAAGTGAAGTAGCATAAAACAAATAGGCAATTAAGTTAAATTAAAAGAATATAAGTTAACAAACATGTAATGCAAGCATAGTTAAAAACTGAAGAGAAAATATTAACAAAAATTTCAGGTTAAAGTGATTTATAAAATTAGGCACCAATGTTCAATTTTTATTATATGTTTTAAAAAGAGACAATCATTTAATTGTCAAGCTAGATACGCGTATTTGAAGACTATTTAGCGAGAGGTATTGAATAAATTAGAGTTAATCATAAAAAAGAATAGTGTAGCATCAGCTACTTTTTTGTATAATTTTCTTCAGCGCTGATGCAAGTTTTTGATTATCTGCTTCCGAGCGAACTGTAAGTCTAAAGTAGCTATTGTCTAAGCCTAGAAATGTACTACAGTCACGTATGAGTAGGCCTTCTTTGGCTAGTTCTTCACGTAATACAGTAGATGTAATTTTGGGTGTTAATATTTTAACTAGTAAAAAGCTTGTTTCAGACGGGAAAATTTTAAGATCTTTAATTTCGCTTAACAATTGGGCGAATTGAGCCCGTTCTTTAGCTATTGTATGTTTAGTATATTCAATGAATTTTGTGTCTTTGATTGCTGCCAAAGTAGCACATTCTGCTAGGCTGTTAATGCTCCAAGGTTGGCGGACAGTTTGCAGAGTATCTATTAGGCTTTCTGAGGCAATTGAGTAGCCAAATCTTATTCCAGGCATCCCGTAGAACTTGGTAACAGAACGTATAACGAACAGGTTTTCATATTTTTTTGCATCGCCAACTAATGTAGCATTTTCACCTTTGTCAGTAAATTCTATGTAGTTTTCGTCAATGCTAACGATTATGTTTCTTTTCTGACAGTATTCAACAAGGTCTAGCGTGGTTTGTCGATCATATAGATATCCTGAAGGGCTATGAGGGTTGCACAGTGAAACAATACGAGTATCATTTGTTATTGCTTTCTTGATTTCTTCATTATTTAATGAGAAATCCGAAGGTAATTTAACATATATTGGGTCTCCTTGAACACGTAAGGTAGCTTTTTCATATTCGGTGAAAGATGGAATTGGGATGATTGCTTTAAAGGGCTTTGGAAATATCTCTGTTATCATATAGATTAGTTCTATAGAGCCATTGCCCAAAATTATGTTCTCAGGATTTACGCCATGACCGACATATTGGGCAAGTTCTTGTCGCAGTCTAACAGGGTTTGGATCAGGATAGAAGCGAATGAGTTGAGCGTTTTCTTTTACAGCTTCCACTGCTTTGGGAGCAGGCCCAAGATGATTAATTGGTCCACTAAAGTCAAGCACCTTTTCGAGGGGGATATTATATTTTCGTGCAAAGCCCCAAACGTCGCCGCCGTGGCTTACAAATCTTTTTTGTTTACATGAATTTGCCAACTTTTTTGTCCTCCATCAAACAGGCTATTTGTTTTTCTACTTGCCATTGTGCCTTAAAGTGGGAGTTGTATAAATTTACGATTTTGTATAACCAGTAGATGCCACCGATACCCAATGTGGCGATGCTAATTATTGCATATTTTTTTATTGGAATAGTTTGAGGCATAAACATACGCTCTGGAAAAGCAGAGGCGAGGAACTGGTCTTGATTTTGCTCGTGTTCTTGCAAGTCTTTAGATAATTGATATAGTATGATAAATGCTGGAATTATAAGAATAATTGAAGCAGCCCATGCTTTTGCATTCATTGACTTAGAATGTTTTGTAGGTGCAGGTGGTGTTGAACCTTGTTTTTTTAGCCATTGTACTATTTGCTGTTCAAGCTCGTCCTCTCGGCACAAATGTCTATTTCTACTATCGATTAAACGATGAAACATAGGGAAAAATGCGGCACCAAAAGTTGCAACGGAAGCAAAAAACCACATAGAAAACCAGATTACTCGTTCTCTTGGGTTATATATTGCGATTTGCATTTTTATTTCCGTTCTCTACTTTAACTTTGCCTTTGCGGATGATGAGTAGAACTAACAGCCAAACTTTATAAACTGTTTCATTTGCTTCTCTAGCCAAGATGCACTCCGATGGCAAGCTGCTTTCAGTGGTAGTTCCCATGTTCAACGAGGAACCAACCATAGGTAACGTGCTTATTCGCCTTAAAACGGTCCTTAAAAATACAGGCATCATGCATGAGATAATTGTGGTGGATGATTGCTCAGCGGACGCTTCGCTTAAAGCAGCTAAAAAACATAATGTTAAATTATTTACTTTGAAGCGAAATATGGGAAAAGGTTATGCTTTACGCGTAGGTTTTTCAAAAGCAAAAGGCGACTATATTGCCACTATTGACTCTGATGGCTCACATCGACCAGAAGAATTACCTGTACTTCTTGAACCGTTATTACGAGGAGAAGCAGATCTTGTTATTGGTTCTCGATTTTCTTCACCTACCATGGCAACTAGTCGTCGAAATCAGGCAGGTAATCGATTATTTAACGCGCTCATCAGACTCCTTACAGGAAACCCGATAGCTGATTCGCAGTCAGGATATCGAGTTATTTCTAGCAATGTTTTACGAAGCATGCACTTAATTTCTAATGAATATCAAATAGAAACAGAAATGTTAGTTAAAACGGTACGTCATGGCTTTCGCATTAAAGAAGTTCCAATAACGTTTGAACAACGAACTTACGGCAGGTCCCAAATTGATCCTCTTGTAGATGGAGCAAAAATCCTATGTTCAATTATTACAGCTTATCTTAGGAGCTAAATATATCATGGCTACTGCAGAATCTACACCTAAAGTTTCGATAATTGTTGCGTCACGTAATAACGAATCAACAATAGGTCAATGCCTGCAGGCACTTTTTAACTTGGACTACCCAAAAGACGCTTTGGAGGTGCTTGTTATTGATGGTTGCTCTACAGACAATACTGTAAAGATAGCTCAAAGCTTCCCCGCAAAGGTTATTTCACTACCGCTGAATGCTGCTGCAGCATATAATCAGGCACAGAAAATAGCTCAGCATGATATTTTGGGATTTGTAGATTCTGATGCTAAAGTTGAATTTGATTGGCTTAAAAAACTAGTTGTTCATTTAGATGAGCCTAAAGTTGCGGGTGTAAGTGGATCTATTGAAACATGGAACATTGAAAATTCATGGGCTAGAAGCATAGGTTACGAAATTAAAAATCGCTATAAACGTATTGGCAAGTATACAGGGCGCATTGCGACAATGAATTTACTACTTAAAAAAACAGCCATATTTGAAGCTGGAGGATGGGATGAAAAACTTCCTAGCCAGTATGATACTGACTTTGGATTCCGATTATCCCAATTAGGCTACAAGATTGCTTATGAACCTGCAGCAAAATGTTACCATTATAACCGGCCAACGTTGAAGGCTTATTGGCGCCAGCAACTACAGTACGGAAAAAATACTGTAAAACTTTACTTTAAACATAGACATTTAGTTAAAGGTGATGAAATAACAGATGCAGGGATGAATATTCAACCTATACTGATGCTAGCTTGTTTAGCCCTGTTTATTTTTGGTTTGTTGCCGACTCTAAGAATGCTATGGGTTGGTTCAGGCCTAATTCTTATGAGTATGCTAATATACTTTATCTACTCTGCAGTAAAAATATCTGTAAAGTTCCATGACTGGTCGGCTTTAAGATTGATAGTGCTTTACTTTGTGCGGTCTGCGGCATGGTTTGTAGGGGCAGTTGAAACTACAATAAAATTTTTCGCAGGGAGGAACAAATAAACGGCTCATAAAGTATGTTTTATATCACCTGAATACTGGCCACTTACAGGCGGAACAGGATCCTATGTATATTACTTATCTAACGAACTGATAAAAAATGGGTATAAAATATTTGTTGTTACAGGATCGAACCAAGCTCAAGATATCAAAGTTAACCCCCAACTGGATGTATCTTTTCTTAAAATTCCTAAAATGCCCATAGTAAAATCTTTTATGCTAGCAGGCAGCAGTCAACGTAAGCTTAAAAGTGTTAGTAAAACAGCTAATGTAGACATTACCCATCCTCAACTACCTCTAACACCGAACTTTGCAGTTCCACCTAACTTTGGCAAAACGCTTGTATGTACTGTACACTCAACATGGAAAGGTGAAGCAGAAGCAATACGAGGTGAACCTTATAATCGCCTTAATTCTAACGAAAAATTCTTAGTCAGTTTTAACTGGTTTTTACGAATTTTTGAAGAAAGAATGCTGCATCGTGCGCGGAAAATTATTGCAGTTAGTCACTTTACAAAGTGGGAACTTACAAACTATTACAAGATACCGGAAAGCAAAATTAAAGTTATCCATAATGGTGTGGATATTAACAAATTCAGGCCTGCAGAGGATAAACGTAAAATTAAAGTTGAACTTGGTTTTAATCCAGATGATTTGGCGATAGTTTCAGTTGGTCGTCTTTATGCTCGTAAGGGATTATTTACATTAATCGATAGTATGCCAACGGTAATTAATCGTTTTCCCAATGCTAAATTTATTATTTCAGGCAAAGGTCAAAGTAACGAAATGCAAAAACTTGTTGATCATGCACAACGCCTCGGGGTAAAAGATAGCATAATTTTTACAGGGTATTATCCTGATAAGAAGCTGCCTAAACTTTATCAGGCGGCAGACATTTTTGCTTTTTCTACTTTTTATGAACATCATCCGTTTGCTGTTCTTGAAGCATTATCAACTGGATTACCGGTCGTTACGACAAACGTTGGTGGCATATCTGAAACTATCATAAATGGAAAAAATGGTTTCATGTGTCAACCTTTTAATGCTGGCGAGTTCTCTGAGCGCATTTTGTATTTGTTAGAACATCCTAAAGAGGCTGCCGAGATGGGTAAATTAGCACGAAAAACTATTGAGGAACAACTTGATTGGCGCATAGTTGTTAAAGATGCTATGAAAGTCTATGAAGAAGTATTACGATAAAGAACAACTATCTGACTGGTTGTATTCGCCTCGGTATTGCATTGTTGCTTTCTGGAAAAGTTTTACTACGCCTAAAGAGCAGAAGAAGAATTTGGTTAAGAATTCATGTTTATAGATAAACATTTGGGCTTTAACAGGTATGTCTATGCGGGGGGGCTCAAAATGATGCATTACATCACCTATCTTTAAACCGTGTACTTTAAGATCTTTTTCAGAAAATCCGGTTTTCTGTGCAATATAATTTAAGTAAGTATTTTTCCAATTGAGGCCCATTATCTGGGCAGAGACGATGTCGACTGATAGAGCGTCAGTTCCTGTTAGCATAAGATCCATTTTAACAGGTTTGCCCTTTGTTGGACCGTTACCTTCGATACCTATACGTGCATCCATTATTGTTAACTGTGGCAGGAAAAGTGTGTATAACCGGTAAAAAACTTCAGGTAAGTAGGGATGGAGATAAATTCGCCGGTTGCTTGGAATGCAGCCGAACAAGTTTTTTATAGCACCACTATAGGCCATAAATTCATGGGTCTTCATAAGTGGCAAATCTACTACTGCATCGGCATCAAGTATAGTCTTAGGCAGATAGAGCTTTTTTAGTGGGCTGCCATTGGCGTCTGCAAAGTTCACTTCGACAACTTTATCTTCAGACAAGTTAATGACTTGGCCACCTGCTTTTTCTACAGCTTTTTGCATACCGGTTTTATCAAAAGCGTTCCAGCAAGGATAGTTATAGCCATTGGATTCGCCTACGATAACTTCATTTGAGCCATCACGTAATAGCCCAATTAGTTCGGCTGTAAGTTCAGGGCTAGTTACCACGCCTGGTAGATACTCGGGGTGACTTAAGTTAGGCTTGATGTAGATTTTATTTTTACCCCGTAGACCAGAATCAGCAACAGCTTCTTTAAGAATACTAACAGTATCTTGTCCGGGTAGAACACGATGAATTTTTACATTGTGTGAACCCATTATTTGGAAGCTCCTGCTTTTTTAGCCATTATACACCCTACATCACCTGCAAGTACATCATTATGGTAGGCTTTGGCGCGGGCTCGGCAGCCACCGCAGATGTATTTATAATCGCAGCTTCCACATGTGCCTTTAAGGTTGGCTCGATTTCGCAGTATATTAAAAAGTGTGCTATTGAGCCAAATATCAGTGAATTTTTGTGTTTTTAAATTGCCAACATTAATTGGTAAAAACACACAGGGATGTACATCACCTTGCGGTGAAAGAGAGCAATATAGTCTGCCAGCCCCACATCCACCAATAAAGTCTGCAAGTGGCACAGCTTTTTTTGTAACTTTAACAGTCTGCATATGCGCCATAGACATTGTAACTTCACCAGTTCCTAATGGGCCTTGACATTGTAGACCAACGCGGGCTAGCTGGGGTGCTGTGGTAAGAATTGTGGTTTTGCAGCCTTTAGACATTCTTGCTAGCAAGTAGTGCATGAGGTTTTCGCGTTCTTCTGGAGCTAGATCTTGGTCATAGTGCGCTTGTCCTCTACCTGCAGGGATAAAGTTAAAGTAAGTGAATCGCTCAGCACCTACTTCTTCAGCCAAGTCTATGATAGCAGGCAAGTCGTTATAGTTATTTTTCGTTACAGTAGTAGCTATACATACACATAAGTCAGCTTCTACACAATTTTTTAAACCAGTAACTGCTTTGTCAAAAGCGCCCACTACGCCACGAAAATCATCGTGATTTTTTGCATTAGCACCGTCAATGCTAATGTCAACATAGTTAACTTTAGCTTGCTTAAGCTTTTGTACGGTAGCCTTATCGAGCAAAGTTCCGTTGGTTGCTAATGAAACATATAGTCCACGATCAGCTGCATGCCTTGCGACTTCATAAAAGTCTTTTCTACTTAAAGGCTCACCACCTGAAAAGGCTAATGCGATAACTCCAGCGTCGGCGATTTGATCAACTACATCTATTGCTTCTTGCGTGGTTAGCTCAGCTTCTCGTTTAGTACCGCTATCGGAATAGCAGTGTTTACATCTTAAGTTGCAACTATGAGTAAAATCCCAAACGACCAAAAAAGGTGCATAAATGCTCAAAGGTTTTTTAATACCAAAATAACTAAAAGAGCGCGCTAAGTTGAGCACAGCCTTCCTAGCATATCTATCAGCAAGAAGTTTTTCAACTTTTTCTCGCTTAAGATTTAGACTGCGCCGCATAAATTCTATCCAAAACCTAATCATTGGCGAATATAAATTACTGCATTTACCACATTTAATGTCTGTTTTACCAACATAATCATCTAATGCAGCTTCAAGTATTGTTCTATCACAATAAGAACATTTTTTCAGGGACAACTGTAACATCTTTTTTGTAGTAGGTAAACTGATTAGAGCATTCCAGAAACTATCATGACTTAATATACTCACAGGTTTGTCTCCTGAAAGGCCAACTCGTGCAAAAACAAAGCACCGAGAGGATGTTAAATATTTCCCTAAAATAGTTCTAACACATTATTTAATTTTTATCCGTGAAAAAAAAAGATTTCTAAAACGTAATTAGTGTACAATATTAAACCTAACAAAAAAAATTCACTTCTAAAATTGGAAAAACTCTTCATCGCCACTTTACCAACCACATTTTGTATTTAAATTGAATTAAATTATCAAAATCACAACTAATTGCACAGATAATCACAGTTTTGCTAGTTACAAATTCAATTTTTATTCCAGTAATTAATTGCATTAGGATGTTGGTAGTTAAATGTATAGTAAGTTATGCATAGAATTGTTATTTATAGTACTAATGTAAAGGGTATTAACCTAAAAATACTGAAACACTTTGTATAAGTTAAACAAGCTAACAATTATTTTCGCAGTTTTGGATTTTTGTAAAAACGAGAAGTATTTGCATATAAGGTAATATTATTAAGTTCTGTTAAGTAGTGTTTTTAGGAACTATAGATGAGAGAGTTTGTGCTATATTCACGTCTAGGACGTACGGATGCTCATTGGAGTAGTCTGCATGATGCAGGTCGACTTGATATTGCCTATGAATGTATAATTACTAGTTTATTTCTTTCCCATGGCCTACGCCGTGATGTAACTTTTAATGCAGTCCTTAATGGACCGCCGAATCCACCGAGACATCTACAAATTGATGGGGGTGCGCTTTATGATGTGCGTACTAACCTAGAGACATGGTATGCCATTTTTAAGAAAGTTCTTGATGGTAAAGCGCATCCCGGCATTACGGTTACCAAAACTAGTTTTGAAACACTTTTAAAAACAAAGGCACAAAACGCGCATGTATATGTTTTAGAAGAAGGCGGCAAAGATGTTGCAGACATAAAGTTCGATAAGAATCCGCTTTTTGTGCTTGGAGATCATGTAGGGTTACCTAAGAAAGCTGAGGCTTTTGCGTTAAGGTTTGGAGAAAAAATTAGCCTAGGACGTACACCTTATCTAGCAGCGTCCTGCATAAACATTCTAAACTACTTGTTGGATCGTCAACAAAAACCATCCACACTAGATCCTTTTACACCCGATACTATGAATGTAAAAGAGGATTAAGCTTAGTATACTATGTGAAGTGTTCATATCCACGAGGAGTAATTGTTCGTTTCTGGTCTTTTAAACATAATATAATATCTTTTTGTTCTGTTGCTTTTCCAATCGGTATTAAATTACCACCTACTGTGTCTACTGCAGCTTTGGCTTTATTCCACATTGATGGCTTGATTGTAAGAACAAGTTCGTATTCTTCACCGCCATATAACGCAAGGTTTGCTGAGTCTAATCCATTTTGGGATGCAAAATCTTTTATCTCATCGCTTACAGGTAAATTAGTAATTGTAAAACCCATATCGTTTTGTTTTGAGAGTTCATGCAAACTCCAAGCTAGACCATCACTACTGTCCATAGAAGCTGAGACACATTTATGGCAGTTTGCTAATGCTAATCCTTCCTTTAGTCGCGCTTTGGGATTAAAAACTGAATCTACAAACATGTTTTGCATAATATCAGAAGTAGCATAATTATCTAATAGCACTTTTAAACCTGCAGCTGTTTTGCCAAAGGTCCCTGTAACCGCTAATATATCACCAACACATGCGCCATTTCTAAGCATTAGCGAATCTTCCTTTGCAAGCCCAAAAAGAGATATTGACAAAATGAGGTCTGCTGCCTCGTTTGTATCGCCTCCAACTACATAACAGCCATATTCTTGTGCACCCGCGTTAAGGCCCTCAGCGAGTTCTAATACAGACTCTTTTTTAGCCAACTCACGTGGTAAGGCTAGAGAAACTAGAGCTGCAGAAGGCTGAACTCCTTTAGATGCAAAGTCGCTTACATTCATAACAATAGCTTTACGTGCCGCCTGCCACAAACTCATACCTCTTGGTATATCAGTACGGCCAACCAACATATCGGTCTTCAACACAGCTAGCATATTAGACCCAAGCGGCACTACAGATACATCATCACCAAACCCTACTGGCATGTTGGGCATAACGGCAAGTCGACCTGTAATCAATTTAATAATTTCATGTTCACCTAAAGCGCAATCAGACACACAACAATGTCTCCCTTTATTTGTAAAAGTAAAACAACCAAATAAATAAACATCAAACAACATTTAAAAATACCAAAAAACACACAATAACTTCATCAGCTGTGCCTCGATAGCTCAGCCCAGCAGAGCGGCTGCCTCGTAAGCAGCAGGCCGCG
>CAYSWL010000068.1:0-12480 GCA_964434745.1 uncultured Candidatus Bathyarchaeia archaeon
CTAGTAGGAGTGCTCCGTAGGCGTTGCAGTAGTCTGTGTAGGTGTTGTTGTCTTCATCATAAAGTTTTGAGCCTTGGGCGTGTTTGGTGTAGAATGGGTAGGGTTCATAGGCTCTTACTGGGCTGTTTACTCCGCCTGGGATAATTTGTTTAGCTAGTTCAAATAGGGTTTCACTTTTACTTTTCAAGTTTGAAGTGGAAATGGACATATTTTTACATCTCTAAAAGTTAGTTGGCATTTTGTTGTCTTAGCTTTTATACCAATTAGCCAACTATAGTTTTCTTGCTTAACTAACTATATTTCTATTATAGTGTATGTGTTGTTTGTTTGGTTATTGAATGATTGGATGATTCGTTGGTTGGCTAAAAGTCATTTATAATTATGTTTTTTGTGCATATAAAGCCTAGTGGGTTGGTTGTTTGGTTTTGTTGTTATGTGGCTGTTGGTATGGCTTTTATGGCTTGGCGGTAGCTGTTTAGTTGGGCGTTTGTGCCTAGTTCTTCTTCTATTCGTAGTAGTTCGTTGTATTTGGCTATTCTTTCGCCTCTTGCGGGTGCTCCTGTTTTGATGAATATGCTTTGGGTTGCTGTTGCTAGGTGGGCTATGAATGTGTCGTCTGTTTCTCCGCTTCTGTGTGATATGACGTGGGCATAGTCTGCTTGTTGGGCTGTGCGGATTGCTTGTAGTGTTTCAGTTAATGTGCCTATTTGGTTAGGTTTAATGAGCACTGCATTTGCGGCGCCTTGTGTTATGCCTTGGCATATTCGGTCTGGGTTGGTGACAAATAGGTCATCGCCGATAATCATTACTCTGTCTCCTATTCGTTGTGTTAGTTGGGCAAAGTCTTTGAATGCTTCTTCATAAAATGGGTCTTCTATTGTGAGAATTGGATATGTATTGGCTAGGTTGATGTAGTAGTCGGTTAGTTCGTTGCCAGAAAAGTCTTGGCTGTCTACATAGTATAGTTGGCGTCGTTCATCGTAAAATGAGCTAGCTGCTGCGTCAACGCCGATTTTGATTTCTTTTTCAGAGAATCCTGTTTCAGATATAGCATCAATAATTGCGTTTAATGCGTCATGGTTGTTTGATATTGATGGGGCATAGCCGCCTTCGTCGCCAACGTTAGTTGATGATTCGCCGTATCGTCGTTTAAGTAAGGCTTTAAGGGTGTGGTAGATTTCTGTTCCAAACTGTAATGCTTCACTAAAGCTTTTAGCGCCTACTGGTTCAATTAGAAATTCTTGTATGGATAAATCATTACCTGCATGTTTGCCGCCGTTAATAATATTCATCATAGGTACTGGCAGCTTGTATTGCTCTTTGCCTGAAAGATATTCGTAAAGTGGTTTTTGTTCTGAAGCAGCGCCGGCTTTTGCAGCTGCTAAAGACACAGCTAATATCGCGTTAGCGCCTAAGACGCGTTTTTCAGGGGTACCATCTAGATCTATCATGGCATGATCAATTTTCATTTGCTCAGTACAGTTAATATCGTAAAGTCTTTCCGAGATGATTGTGTTTATGTTGTTAACAGCTTTTTGGACGCCAAAGCCGCTGTATACTTTCCTATCTCCATCTCTTAATTCAAGTGCTTCATGTGTGCCTGTTGATGCGCCAGACGGCACCATGGCTCGTCCATAACATCCGCCGCGTGTCCAGACTTCTGCTTCAACAGTAGGATTGCCACGCGAATCTAAAACTTGCCTAGCTTTTACATTACTTATCTTCTGTTGCTCATCTAAAAAATTGTTTTCTCTATCTCTATACAAACCTCTTCACAATCCATTTTTAATAAAATATAGCAATACCTTAAATCTAGGAAAAACGTCTTCTATCAAGGTTTCGCAACACCCAAAATAACAAAACCTAACCTACACCAAATCGAGATATTTTTTAGACATATTCCCTATAGTTTGCTTGTTTGTTTGTGGTTTTTTTATTCTTGTTCTTCTTGGTTTGTGTTGCCGTATTTGTTTTTTATGATGCGGTCTAGGTATTGGTGGAAGAAGAACCAGAAGGCGAAGACTCCTATGGCTATGCCTACGCCTATGGATAGTCCTGTGGTTAGTGCTTGTTTGACTGGGGTGCTTAGGGCTGTTAGGTCTATGAGCATGGCGGTTATGAGTAGTAGGACTATTAGTAGGGCATAGCTGCGTAGTCTGTTTTCGACTCGTATTCTGCCTATTAGGGTGTTAAATATTGCTAGTAGGACGATTGATATTGCGACTATGCTGATTATGCGTGCAGCGTAGAAGAAGCCGTCGTTGATTACTTGGATGTATAGTGGTTCTACAAATAGGTTTACTATTGCATAGAATGCTACTAGTCCTATGCCTATGTTGGTTAGAAAGAGTATTATTGCGTCGATTTTTATTGGTAGGTTTATTCCTGTTGCGCGTGTGAATAGTTCGTTGATGTCAGTGTATTTTAGGATTTTGCGTAGGCCATAACTTATGGTTTTGGCTATAACTACTGCTATGGCGATTATTATTAAGGCGATAAATATTCGTGGTAGGAGTTGGACTACTTCTGTGGCTACTTGTGTAAAGACGTCTCTTAGTAAGTCAAGTATGTTTTCGTTAGATGAACTTTGTAGTTCGAATGGTTGAAAACTGTACATGTATGTTTCTCCAAAATTGGATTAGGCAATTAGGGCCCATAATACGCGATATATTAGATAGAGTGTGCCGATGACTAAGGTGACGCCGAGTAGTCGTAGTATTATTTTGATGGTTTGTTTTGAGATATCAATGCTCAATCTATATCCTAGAAAGCTGGTGGTAAAAAGGATTTGCGAATATGTGCTTGCTGCTTGTGGTGGGACAACTGCTATTTCCGGTACAGTAAAGAAGGCAGTGATTGATGAAATTACGTTTATCCATAGTACTAGTAGGATGGCTATGGTGAAGTTGCCTGTGGTGAGTGCTGCTATGGGTGCTGCTACTAGTTGGGCTGCGCTTCCTAGAATTACTAGCATTATGCTTGAGCGTGCTGCACCATACCATTTTGTGTAGCTAGCAAAAAGGATTGTGCCGACAAAGTTTGCTCCTGTGAAGGCAAATCCTGTGAATGCGTTAATTCCGACATGTGCATCTGGCCATGGTGTGAAAAGAATTAGTAGTGGTGCAAAAGAGTTTAGAGCTAACGCTAAGCGTAATATTTTAAATGATTTAGCGCGCCAGAATAGTGATGCACCTATGCTTGATAAGGTGGCAGCTAAGCTCATTGAGGCTGCTAGCCATGCTGGTCCGTTGAGTTGGTTCATTACAAAGGGTGCCCAGATTAAACCTAGTAGGTTGTTAGCTGAGATTAGTATTACAAAGAAGGCTGAGGCGGAGAAGATTTTTTCTGGTTGGGTTGTTGTTATAGGGCAAGAGCTAGCTTCTAGATGTGAGAGGTTCATCATTAAGATTAGTGCTGAGGATAGCAAGCCGACTAAGGCGCCTGTGAAAAAGATGTAGGCAAATCTTGTTTCGGCAGGTAAGAATGCAAGTAGAAATGTTCCAAGTGCAAAGCCTATAACGCTAGAAAGGCCGGAGGCTGCAGAACGTTTAGCAGTAATTTCTCTTATATCAGGTTCTGAAAGTGGTTGATAGATTACATATACTAGAAATACGCTGATGAGTGCTGAAAAGATGCTATATACTGCAAAGAAGCCTGTTAGTAGTAGGCTTGTTGTTGCAAGCGGCATCATTAACCATACGATGCGTTCTGCTGTGTGGAAAACTGAAAGTTTTAGTTTAACTCGTTTTGTTACAAAAGAAAATTTTTTATAAAGTATTACCGAAACCACTAACGCAGCACTGGAAGCTACAAAAATTACTAACGCGATCTCATCGACTCCAAACTGGATTGAACTTAAATAAACAATGAATAAGCCACGGGTTAACGCTACATAAGCACCTGAAAGTAGTGCCTCTAATATCATAAGCCACTTAAATCTTGCAAAAGTTGACTCTTCCAACTCTTCACCTCAAAATCACGCAGTCTATCGGCTAGTCTGCTAAATTAAATGCCTACAAGCAACACAATATACAGATACACAAAGCCAAATAATAAATGTCGCATCACACAAACAAGCCAAATAATACCTACTGGCATTGTGTATGTTTGTGTGTATTTACGCTAAATTGCTTTGCGACTTGTTTAAATTCTTGAAGTGTTTTCTAGTTATTGAGCATGCGTGCTGAGTAAGGCATAATCTCGGCTTGCCATTTTTCAGTATGTGCTTTGCGTATTTATCTTATAGGTGGTTGTTGTGCAGCTTAGAATTTGGATAGGTCATGTGCTTTTCAATGTAGGGTTTTGGACGTTTTTTTGGGGCGCATTTGAGTTAGCTTATCAGTCTGGTAGTAGTCCTATTTGGTCTGGCACTTTTGGTCCGCCTATTCCGCACCACTATATAGTAGGTGCAATAGTTGCATATGCTGGCTATGTTGTAATGTCTATCAATGAAAGCATCAGAACACGACTAAGACACCCATTTAGACGAAAATAACCTCTCAAATTACCTACTATTCAAAACAAGTCTTGATAAAAAAACGTTACCTAAAAGATTTTTTACCTTTTTTTACTAAAATTAGTATTTTGCTCAATTTTTTTAATCAAAAATAGGGTTCTAAAAAATTGCCTTAAGTGATTTTAAGCTAAGTGTGGCTCAAGATAGCAGTTTTTAGCTAAGTTTTAGAACCGTGTATCTTTGTTGCTTGTAGTATTGTTTGGTATTTTAATATTTATGATTATTTGAAAGATTATTCTGTAGTGGTTTTTGGTTAAGTAGACCTTAATTGGCCGTGCAGTCTCACTAAATGCTTATAAATGGATTAGTTGTACGTGCTTTAAAAGGAAGGAGATAATTATTAACAAAAATACAAAATTATTCTCTGCAATAATAATTGCAGTGTTGATTGTAAGCATCTTTACCTCTACTGTATTCCTATTGCCTCGGGGTAGCAATACTGTTTTGGGTATCGCTTACCTTGATGGACCGCTTGTTGGTTCAACAGTAACGGTTCATGATTTGAATGGGAATAAACTTGGTGAATATGTAGGTGCAACTTTTGATACGGGTGCATTTATTATAGATGTTCCTTGGGGTATTTTTCAGTCAAAAGATTACACTGATTTTAAAGTTTCAGTCTCTGGTGGGACATTAGATAATGAACCTTTCACTGGTACTTTGGTGCGCTATATTTATGGTTTTACTGAAGAGGGCGCTTATAGCATTAATGCGATAACCACTTTGGTTGCAGCTCACCATGATGAACATCCTTCAGTTAGCTTTGAAAGCAGTGAAGCAGCTGTCTCTGAGTTTTTAGCGATTCCTCCACAAACAACAATACAAGCTGTTGTGGAGAACGCAAATATTGCGTTTGTATACTTTGACCATTATGCTTTCATGGGTGAAGCTAGCTCTGAAGGCGGCTTTGATGCTTTTATTGATTATCTTGTAGTTGAAATGAAGCAGGGAACCTCAACCCATTCCTTTGTTGGTTATAGTAATGAAAATAGTGTCGCTGGCGAGTTCTTAGGATGGTTCGGTGGGAACTTGGCAAACGGGGCTGCCTCCTATATCGGTGGACAAGCTATGGGTTGGGCAATGAATCTGCTTGGATTTAAGTCCTCCGATGCAGAAATCATGGATAAATTAAACCAAATATCAAACCAGTTAATTCAGATGGATCAGAAGCTAGATGCAATATCTCGCGATATAGGTTCACTTAGATCTCAAATAGCTGAATTAGAAGCTGCTTTAAGTGCAACTGAGACTAATCTGAAAAACCGAATTAGTCAAATAGCTACATATGATCCGATATCAAAAATTGAAAGTGCATTCGCCCAGCTAGGTATTTATGCTCAATGTAAACCTGGCGAAGTTAGCTTAAATACAATAAATGAGTGGGCAAGCAGTGTTCTAGATCCGACTACAGGTGCTTTTGCTTCAATGAATAGTCTTGATAACTTTATTCAAGGTCATGTATTAGGTACAGAAGAAGGCCTGCTGGAGCTAATGACTAGTTCTGCCATCAACTCTTTAGACTCATCGCCTGGAAATCATTATGGTCGAAATTACAGAAATAAAGTTCTCAATATTGCTAACGGGATGACTGATTACTTTAAGAAGTTACTTTATGTTGAAATGAAGGGGTTAACAATCATATCTGAGGCTCACCATGCTAGAAATGAAACAGTTCCAGTTTCACACTACATAAATAGTGTCTGGCAGCCTAGACTCGAAAAACAGGTGGACCTTTTTGTTACTCAGATGGAACGATTTGTAATTATGGCTGAACGTCAATACTTCTTAGAGTTTCCCAACATGGGTCCAATACCTGCAGATAAATACCAAATAATGCAAAACTACTGGCAGCAAGTCTACCATGTTGATGTAACAAATGTTGCCGAAATACTCCCGCAAGTTGACCAATTTGCAGATCAAGTGCTAAACGGTGATGGCCAATTTGTCGCCAGAGTTTTATTCATAAACAAGCTATCTGGTGGTGTTACTCCAACTGATCTTAGACCTACATTCCAAAACATGGAAACTGGCCAAAGCTATAGCGTAGCTGGAACTTTGCATAACTTCGTAATGGATCCGACATACAACTACTACTATTACTACTACCGTTACGTAATGGATTTACCCGAAGGCAACTATAAACTAACAGCGCCGACAACAGTCTTTAAAGGCTCTCCGCCAAATGGTTGGAGAATTTCCTTTGATGAGAGCACTGAGTACTGGAGTTTTAATGACGCTATAAAAATGTCAACCGACTCGTACCTAGGACAAAGCGGCTTCATAAACGTAAGCAATGTAACCAATAATCCCTACGGCTATTGGGGCGGACAATGGGTAGCATTAGGGCTACCCTAAATCAACCTTTTTAATTTTTTTGCAACAGCATTTTTTGAAAACATTTTTACAAAAAATTAAATATAAAATAGGTTTATGTAATTTGGAAATTGTTTTGTTTTTGTCTTTAAAGAAGCTTAATGTGTTGTAGTCACAAATTAAAATATAATTCTTTTGACACAGCATTATTGGAGTCTTTTTTGGTTTGGTTTGTATTTTGTGTTGTTTTTTGGTGGAGTTTGGGTGTATGGTTGATTTGGTTTTGTTTGTGGTTTTAGTATTGATAGGTTTAGGAGTTGGCTTTGTTGCTTCTATGGTTGGTGTGGGTGGCGGTGTTTTTATTGTGCCTACTCTTACTTTGGGGTTTTTATTTTCGCTGCATAATGCTGTGGGGACTAGTCTTGTTGTAGTGTTATTTACCGCGCTAGCTGGTGCATTCGCATATTATAGGCAGAAACGTATTGATTTTAAGGTTGGGTTGATTTTGTCTGCTTCGTCTGTTCCTGGCG
Source organism: uncultured Candidatus Bathyarchaeia archaeon (assembly GCA_964434745.1). Taxonomy (GTDB): domain Archaea; phylum Thermoproteota; class Bathyarchaeia; order Bathyarchaeales; family Bathycorpusculaceae; genus JADGNF01. The sequence goes on from CAYSWL010000068.1 coordinate 7,360, forward strand.
CAATTGCTGGTGCTTATTTAACTTCTTTTATTACAAGTCAACAGTTAACGATGGGGTTTGCAGTATTTTTAGTACTTATTGCGATTAAGATGATGGTTAACTTTAAAGGTGCATCTAAATTTTCAAAGATGTGGGGTAGTTGGGATAGGTCGTTAACTGATTCTGAAGGACGCAAATTCGAATATACTGTTAATGTTGCTCTGGTGTTCTTTTTTGCCTTTTTTGGCGGGCTTTCATCAGGCTTATTAGGGATAGGTGGAGGTGCGTTGATGGTTCCTATTCTTAGTATTGTAGGTAATTTACCTATGCACATAACTGTTGCTACTTCGATGTTTATGATGATTTTTGCTTCCTCATCAGGGGTAGTTTCGCATGTGCAGCTTGGGAATGTGAATTTTGAATTTGCAGCTTTTCTTGCTTTAGGTGTTGTTGTGGGTTCTCAGATAGGTGCTCGTGTGGCTAAGAAAGTTTCTGCAAAATGGTTACGGCGAATCTTTGCAGTGGTTTTAATAATTGTTAGTATTAACATGTTTTTCGAATCAATTTAGCTTGCTTAGTAGTGTTTGTGTTATAGTTTGAATCATACAGCAAATCTTTTTATTTGCATAAATTGTGAAGTACACGGACAAATATTTGCGAATAAGTTGGAGGTTTTGTTTTGTCTATTGACTTTTTGTGTCCTATTCGCTTTAAACTGAATTTGTTAACGTTTTTGGGGGCTAAAGAATGGTAAATGGAGCTACAGCGGCTGATATTCCAATTAGTATTGAATTTATTTTGCTTGCATTAGTTCCTATTGTTGTTTTATTAGTTTTGTTAGTGGGTTTTAAATGGAAAGGTACTGAAGCTGGCCCGGTGGGTATGTTTGCTGGTTTGATAGTTGCTTTAGTAGCGTTTTTGGTTTCTTGGCAAGGATTATCAGTGGCTGTGGCTGCTGGAATTTGGGATGCTGTTTTCATACTGTTTGTCATTTGGCCTGCTTTAGTGTTGTATAAAGTGGTGGATAGTGCAGGTGGGTTTAATGCTTTAAGAAAAGGATTTACACAGTTTAGTCGTAATCAGTTATTTCTTGTTTTGGCGATCGGTTGGGTGTTTGCTTCTTTCTTTCAAGGTATTTCTGGTTTTGGTACACCTATTGCTGTAGTGGCGCCTTTGCTTGTGGGGCTTGGTGTTGCTCCGATTTTTGCGGTTGCAATTCCGTTAATTGGTCATGCTTGGGCTAATATGTTTGGGACTCTTGCTGTGGGTTGGCTAGCTACGCTTCAGGTGGTTAATTTGTCTGATCCGCTTGGTACTGCGGTTCAAACTGCTATTTTGCTTTTTATTCCAAACCTTTTAGGCGGTTTAGCGATTGCTTGGATGTATGGTCGGATGGCAGCTCTTAAGAATGCTTTGCCGATGATTCTAATTATTTCAACTGTTAGTGGTGGTATACAGATTGGTTTAATGTATGTTAGTCCGATACTATCAACTTTTATTGCTGCTACTGTTGGTTTAGGTTTATTATATCCTCTTTCACGATGGAGCCGTTACTCTGAACCGTTAGAGTCAATTAAAGATAGTCCGATAATGAAAACTAGCAAAGAGGAGAAAGCAAAAAGCCAAGCTCAAAAAGAAAAAGAGCAGAAAGAAGAAAAGACAACTATGAATACTAAGATGGCGCTTTTACCTTACATAATTTTAGCGTTAAGTGCAATTTTGGTTTTAGCTATTCCTCCTATTGAGGAGTTTTTTTCGCAGGTTAGTGTTGGTTTTCCTTTGCCTAATGTGGAAACTGGTTATGGTGTAACTAATGAGCCTGGTCAGCCTTATTCGCCTTTTTCAATTTTTACTCACCCTGGATTTTTCTTGATAATATCTTCATTAGCGACTTGGGTGGTGTATCGATATAGAGGGTTTTATCGTGCTAGGGTGGAGTTGAAGAAAGAAAAGCAAGAAGAAGCACCTGAAGGAATATGGTCCGGAGTTGTTAGCAGTGCTTTACCTGCCTCGCTTGCAATTATTGCTTTTCTAACTTTGGCTAAGATTATGGATTATTCTGGGCAGACACCGGTTCTTGCTGCTAGCATAGCTGCTACTGCTTCACCGATTATTCTTTCATTTGCTTCTAACTGGATTGGCATTTTAGGCGCTTTTATGACTTCGAGTAATACTGCTTCGAATATTTTGTTTGCTCCTTTACAGTCTGAAGCTGCCGCTGGTCTTGGAGATTTATCTCAGAGTACCGTTATTGCTGCGCAAAGTACCGGTGGTGCGATTGGTAATTCTATTGCGCCTGCTAACGCTATCTTGGGCACTGGTACTGCTCAAATTGTAGGTAAAGAAGGCGCAGTATTACGAAAAACTTTGCCGTGGGCTGCCGGTGTAGCTTTGATAACTAGCATTGCTACAATTCTGCTTAGCGGAGTATTATGATATGATCAATAATGTTGTGAAGGTGTTGGAGAGATAGGTTTTGAATAAACTTTGGATTCAAGGAATATCTTTTATTCTCTTTTTAGCTGCTTTGCCTTTGATTAGTTTTGGAACTACAAGTGAAACTGAACTATTGTGGATGGCCGGTATTGCCATATTTATTTTCGCTGCGATACTGCCACCTATTACCCGATTTATGGACCGTAATAAGTCTAAAAAGGAAAACAAGGAGGAAAAAAAGAAGTGAATCAAAAATCTTTGTCTTGGTCTATTTTAAAACGATTAACAAGTTTGTTGTGTGCTGGGATGGTTTTTTGTGAGTAGTTCTAATGGGCCTTTAACTGGGCGGCCTTCTATTCGCTCGTCTAATGGTATGATTGCTACTTCTCATTACTTGGCTAGTGGTGCTGGGTTGCAAGTGCTTAGAAACGGTGGCAGCGCTGTGGATGCAATAATTGCCGCTAATGCAGTTTTATGTGTTGCTTATCCTCATATGGCTGGGTTGGGCGGAGATGGTTTTTGGTTAATTTATGACCCTTCAGAAGAGAAGGTTTCTGCGTTAAATGCTAGTGGTCCTGCAGCTGCAAAGGCAACAATTAGTTACTATAAGGAAAATGGGTGTGAAGAAGAAATTCCAAGTCGGGGTGCTTTAGCTGCTTTAACTGTTCCTGGTGCGGTTGACGGCTGGAGATTGGCTCATGAACGATTTGGACATAATATGTGGAGTGAATTGTTTTCTGATGCGATAATTTATGCGCGTGAAGGGCTAGCGGTGAGTCGGTCGCTAGCTGATTGGATAGTTAAAGATGTGCCGGTGCTAAGTAAGTATCCTCAAGCTGCAAAAATATTTCTATCTAACACTGGTAATGTTTTGGAAGGTAGTCGGTTAGTTCAGGTTGATTTGTCAAAGTCTTTTGAGCAGATTGCAAATGATGGGGCACGTAAGGGCTTCTATGAAGGTTCAATAGCTAAAATGGTATGTGACCAGTTAAGTTCACAGGGAAGTCCTTTAAGTGTTGAAGATTTTTCCAAGTTTCAAGCTGAATGGGTTGAACCACTCTCATCGAGTTATCGAGATAATGTGGTGTATGAGTTTCCTCCTAATACTCAAGGTTTTGCTGCGTTGATGATTTTGAATTTAATTGAAGGTTATGATGTGAAGTCTTGGGGTGATGGGAGTGCTCAATATTATCATCATATGGCTGAAGCTGTTAAGCTTGCTTTTGCTGACCGTGATGAATGGTTAACTGACCCAAAATTTGTTAACATCCCGTTAGATAGGTTACTTTCTAAAGAGTATGCTTCAGAGCGTCGTAAACTAATTAATCTAGATAAGGCTGCTGTGATGGAGCAAGTTGAGCCGGGTATTCGCTTTAATGAAGGTGTACGTAGTCAAGGTGCTGGTGGAGATACTTGCTATTTTTGTGCAGTTGATAAGGACGGTTTAGTAGTTTCTGCTATTCAATCAATTTATCATGACTTTGGTAGTGCAGCTATTGCAGCTGGGACTGGTTTTGTGTTGCAGAATCGTGGCTCATTTTTCAAGTTAGATGAATCTCATCCTAATGTGCTTAAGCCAGGTAAACGGACCTTTCATACTTTAATGCCGGCTTTAATGTTTAAAGATGATAAACCGTTTTTGGCTTTTGGTACTATGGGTGGGGAAGGTCAACCGCAAACACAAGCTGCTATGGTTACTAGAATTGTGGATTTTGGATATAATGTTCAGCAAGCTATTGAGGCTCCTCGCTGGCTGATGGGCCGCACTTGGGGAACCAAATCAAAAGATCTCTCCCTTGAAGGACGAATAAGTGATGAGGTTGTGCGTAAACTGACTTTGCTTGGTCAACCTGTAAAAATGCTTACGGATTGGAATGATAATATGGGTCATGCACAAGCAATTCTTATAGATTCGCAATCAGGCTTTCTAGAAGGTGGTGCAGATCCACGAGGAGACGGCCTTGCATTAGGATACTAATTACCACTTTATTTTGTTTAAAAATGGAAAACGAATGGTGAAAACATTTTTCGCTATAGTGACCTTGTTTAAGTGGGTGCAGTTGTCCAAAATCCTGCTTGTACTGCTTGGATGATTTTCTTAGCTTGTTTTGCATCGCCGATTATGTGGACTTCTTTGCCGCTAGCTTTTAAAGCGTTGACTAAGTCTTGGTCTACAACGCTTTTACGTCCAACTGCAAGTACAACTGTTTTTGCTTGTATTTTTTGTGAATTTCCTTTATTGTCTTTTACAGTTGCTGTGTTGTTTTGTATTTCTGTTACTGTGGTGTTTGTGTGTGTTTTTACGTTTGCTTCATTTAACAGTTTGGTTAGGGCGAGTTTGTTAAGTGTGACTTCTGCTGGTGCAATCTCTGGTAGGGCTTCAACTAATGTGATTTTTTTGCCTGCTTCAGAAAGTTTTAAAGCCAATTCACAGCCTACTAGACCGGCTCCGATAATTAGCACCTCTTCTTCTGTAGAGGCTTTTCCTGCGAGTATGTCTTCAGCTAAAATTGCTGTTTGGGCTCCATTTATTTGCGGAATTAGAGGTTCTGCACCAGATGCGATAATTACAATATCTGGGTCTTCTTTAATGACTGTTTCAAAATCAGCTTTACCTCCATATCGGATATCTACATTTAGATTTTTTAGAGTCGTTTGGTAATATTCTATTAAGCGTTTAAGTCTGGGTTTGCGGTCAAAGACAAT
>CAYSWL010000069.1:0-4857 GCA_964434745.1 uncultured Candidatus Bathyarchaeia archaeon
GTCAGAGATGCAAGGAGTACCTTTTTGTCCAGGAGATTGATCTGTAATAGAGCCTGTGATTAATACTTGGTTTCCTTTTGGCATACTAATTTGAGGTACTGTTACTGTGAGTTCTGATTTGCCTTTTCCAAAGCAGTATATTGTTCCGTCATAGCCGTTTAAGTACACAAGTTTTCCATAAGCGACTGCAGATGCTGCAGCTTCAGCTTGAGTTCCAGATATACTCCAGACTTCTGTTCCTGTTTGTCCGTCAATTGCATATACTTTTCCGCCAACCCACGGAGTTGCCATAGGTGTATGTTCACCGTTAATAGCAAAGAATAATCCATCTGCAAATCGTGGACCAGTATAGCTGCCTTGGAGAGCCCATCCGCCGTATGGACTATCTAATCCAGCGCTGCCAGTTGACCATTTCCACAGTAGTTCACCAGTAGACATATTTAAAGCGCGAACCATTCCATCGTAACCAGTGTTATAGAGTATTCCATCTGCAATTACCTTCTTGTCTGGATTAATTCCTGAATACATGCTAAAAGCAGTATCAAATGGTTCTGCAGTCCAGATTTGTTCGCCATTGTAAGCGTCATAACCGATCCATTGAAGTTTTTCTCGAGCAAATGTTACATATATGCCGTTTTCATAGCCGATAATTGGATCACTTGAATCGAATACTGTACGATTAGCAATCCATAGCATTTGTACGTTGTTTGGTGCTTGTTTTATATCATAGGCCATGTCTTGACGAATTACATGTGTTTGAGTATTAGTAATTGGGAAGAAGTTAGATGCAATAATAATGTCAGGAGTGACTATGCGAATAGATTGTGATCCTGCTACGTCTGGTATAGATACTTGCCATTGGATACCGTCTGAGTAGTTGTATACGCCTATTACGGGAGTCCAGTCGATTGCTACACCAATTGCTCGGATTCTTGTGAGAAGTAATTTTGTAGAATTCCACAATGAGAGTGTGTTGTTTTGAGTATCAAGTGAGTATCGTAAGATTTCGCCATGAGGTCCAAAATAGTTGGTTCCACTTGGTACGCCGGTTATATTTAGAATCCATCGTCCGGTCCAAGCGTCGTACATTGACCATTCTGAACCATCAGTTTCCCAAAGATATTGAGTTACTGATTCTTGGGATGTAGAATAATGATAAAATACTTGGCCAGAGGTTATGTATTGTCCTTCATGAGGTGCGGTAGTCCATATTATTTCACCTGTGTATAAGTCGACGCATTTGAATCCGTTATAGGATGCTGCACCATAGGTTCCTATGAAGGTTGGTTCATTGTAGTAAAGGCGGCCACTCATAATTATTGGTGGGTTAAATTTTTCACTGGGTCTTCTACCTGTGTACGCGGAATTTGAGCCAGTTTCTGCAGAGGCGATACCTCCAAACATTTCTTGTTTTTTCCAAAGGATATGAGAACTCTGTGGTGCTTGTGTGTAGGGGTTATAGCCGTCTCCGCTGACACCATCATTTCTGTAGTTTTGTCCATTAAGCCAGTTTCCTGCTACTATACCCCAAGCTCTATTTTCGCCATAAATGGGAGTTGTCCAATAATCAGTAGAGATTGGAATATCAGGCGTTATTGTAATTGGATCTTGTTGGACAGTAACTGAGAATAAATCGCTTGTGCTAGGTTTGTAGTAATCGCCTGCTCTAGGTCCAACTTCAATAGTTTGTCCTGGGAAGCTCCATTGGAATTGATATACTCCTGTAGATATAGGGGTATAAGGAGCCCATCCTGTTCCGGCTTCAGCTGTTCTGTAGGGACCTTTAGTTTCAGTTGTGCCATCGGGTTTTATTATTGTTAAAGTTAGATTTTCCCAGTAACCATACCTAGGAGAATTTGTTGGAAATTGTGGTGGCGGAACATTAGGCATAATTACAGTTATAGATAATTGTTGATTGATGCCAACCGGATTAGGTGTAGCTGTAATATATAGATAAGTATCGTATTCTGCAGCGGTAACAATTGGCGTAACAGAAATTAAGGTAGAAAAAGCCATCGTTAGAATTAATGTGTATATTAATATTTTTTTGAATTTTTTATTGGTAAAATAATTTTTAAACATGCATTTATCTCCAAACTGCATGAAAAATATGAACGCTGTTATCAGTACATATTATGTTGCGGGTCGGGCACCGACCGACAAAAAACAAATTAGTCAGTACTGAAAGAGTATTGGCTTTCTTTTGAAAAAGTATGGGTGAAATATGGCTTTTTTTGGGTTTGCTGAGGCTTTGATGATACTAAGGAGAGATGTTGGAAAAAGCACGGGTTGCGTTCAAATTAGGATGTTACTTTTCAAAGCCCATTCAGCCCCTGGTTTCTAATATTTGTTAATTTTAAAGAAAAAGGAAAAAGGATGAGGACATTTATCGACGCTTTTTTAATACAATAGCCATAGTGGCGATCAATATAATGATAATTATGGCTGTGCCCATGATAAGAATTGTTTCAGCAGTTGTTGAGGTTTGTTCATTTATTGAGGTTATTGTTGTAGGTTGGGGTTGGATATTTTCTCCAACTGCTATACCGGTTGTTGCTATGGATGAATAGTAGCTTTCTGAACCGTCGAATGTGGCTGTAATTTTGTATGTTCCCTTAGTTTCGGGTATCCATGATAGAATATAGTGGCCTGATATATCGGTAGTAGTTGTTGTTGTGTATACTATGTTATTGTTGTTGTCAGATATGAGTATTGATACAGGTACGCCTGTTGCATTTGTTGGCTTTGGCTTTTGCATGTAGAGATATTCCATCCATGCACTTTGAGATTCATCGGAGATTGCTGGGACATTGTTGAATAAGCCTGCTTCAACTAGTTGATTAGCACCGTGAGAGTTGTCGATAACAGTTCCCTGTATAGTTATTGCATTTTCTATTCCGGCTGTTGCGGTTACGGTTGTTTTACTGGGTCCTTTGCCTATACAGTAGATTTTTCCATCGTATCCGTTGAGATATATGTACATTCCGCCATAGATTGCAGGACATTGTACTTCAGATAGGGTGCTCATTAAACTCCAGATTATTGTTCCGTCTGTTGTGTTGAATGCATATATCTTTCCGTTTTTGTATGGTACTATACTTGGACTGTGTTCGTTAACACCTACCCATAATACTCCGCCACCTGCTTTGAAAGTGTCGTATGATCCTCCAAGTGGATAACTACCGTATGCAGTTTCATAATTTGAACTACCTACATTTGTTTTCCATTCAAGAGCTCCAGTTTTAGCATTGAACGCGTACATGGTTCCGTCATATCCGCCAACGAAAACTTTGTCTTCAGCAATAATGAAGTTTCTTGATTGACCACTAAACATTGCAAAGGCATCGTCCATTGGTTCAGTTATCCATAATTGGTTGCCGGTATATGCGTCGAATCCAACTATTTGAAGTAGTTCTCTTTTGTACATTACATAAATTCCGTCGCCTATAGCTTCGATTCTTTCGTAGCCTGCATTGTCAATGTATAGCGTCCGATTTACTGGGCCCCATAAGATTTGTGCTTGTTGTCCTGATTTGTCGTCGGTGTATATGCCTGTTCTTATGTTTATGGCGGTGTGTTGATCAATAGGATTTGTGGTATCAGTAGCTGAGAATGATTTTCTAAGTATTAGCAGTTCGTTGGGAATTATTTGATTTATGCTTCCAAAGTCGTTGGTAAGTGTTACGCTCCATTGCCATCCTCCGTTAAAATCAAAAGTGCCTGAGTCAGGAGCCCAAATGTTGTTTGGCGCATATAAAGGTCCATAGGGGCTGCTTGTAGTTGAATAGAAGTATAATGTGGAATTCCACATACGTAATGATGTTCCACTTATTTGGTATATTAGCAATTCACCAGAGGGACCAAATGCACGTGTTCCACTTGTTACATTTTCTATTGTTTGAAAAAGTTTTCCAGTGCTAGCTTCGTATATGCGCATTGTGTTTCCTGAGGTTGCCCAGAGGTATGCGTATACATTACTCATCATACGTGATTTGAATTCGTATATTGTTGCAAATGTTAATGCGTCATTTACTTCATTTTTCCATAATGTTTCGCCAGTTGCAATATTGATTGCCTTGAATCCTACACCACTGCCAGTGTATTGAGGTTCGTTGATGTAGAGTATACCGTTTATTATTATTGGAGGTCCAAAATATGCACCATTACCGGAAGATGGCCATCTGCCATAGTTATAGATGTCTGACCCATATGATCCACCCACTATGCCTCCAGGTATTTGTTGTTTAGTCCATAATATGTGTGCGCTGCCTGGTGCTGTTGTATAAGGATTATATCCGTTTGTACTTGCATTTACTGTGTCTCCAGCTAGCCAGTTGCCGGCAAGTATATTCCATTGCCTATTTTGACCTTCGATTGGAAATGTCCAGTAATTTGTTGGAAGTGTATATTCGGGGATGGGTTGTACGGGGTTATCTTGTACTGTGATTTCATATATTGGACTAACGCAAGGAGTATAGTAGTCACCTGCACGTGGTCCGGTTTCAATGATTGCTCCTGGAAAATGCGCCTGGAACTTGTATGTTCCTGTTTGTGTAGGTGTGAATACTGTGTATCCTGCTGCGGCTTCGCCAGTTTCGAGATTTGTTATATTTTGTGTAGTTCCATCTGGTTTTGTAATTGTTATGGTTATATCAGACCAGTATCCGTATCGGGGGTTTGCAGGAGGTAATTGAGCTGGAGGAACACTTGGTAATATGAATGTAATAAATACATCTTGATTGACGCCTACGGGATTGGGTGCAACAGTTACGTAAATGTATGTTTCATGAGTAAGAGCGCTACTTAATGGAGTAATTGTCATGAATGTTGCAAAAGTCAATATTAGAATCAGTGCAG
>CAYSWL010000069.1:4867-11902 GCA_964434745.1 uncultured Candidatus Bathyarchaeia archaeon
GCAGCTGTCTGCAATTTGCGATTTCGTATATTGAGTTTTTTTGCCGTTTTTTCAGACATTAAAGTTTCTCCAAATTTTTATGGAGAATAAGAAAAGATGTTATAGGTACTTATCATATTGCGGCTCGGGTACCGACCGACAAAAAACATGTAAGATTAGCATATAACAATAATAATACGGGTTACAATGCGGAAAAATATGATTTCTATGTTTATCAAAAAGTGTGTGTTTTTATATAAAAAAAGTAGAGGAGTGTATGTTTCTTTATTATGTTTTGCGTTTGATTATCAGAATAGCGACTAATGCGATGGCGGCTGTTACTATTGCAATTGTTATAGCTGCTATTAGTGTGTATGTAATTTCTGTAGGTAGTATGACTTCGGTGATGGCTGGTGAGTTAACAACAGATGATGTAGGCGATGGAGTGGTCGTTGCTTGATTTGTTGGCAATATTGTAGGGTCTGGTGTAGTGGATGGATGTGTTGTTGGTGTTGGTGTTGGTTCTGTTGTTTGAGTTTGGTCTATAACAGATAGGGTTAATTGTTCACTTTTTTCGGTTGATGTTGGATCGTCAACTAATGTTATTGTTGTTATTGTGTATGTTCCAGTTATTTGAGGTTGGTATAAAACTGTGTATTCTCCTCTTTCATCAGTCGTTGTTTGAATGTCATGTGTATTGGAATTAGAATCGATTATCTGAATATTTAGCGGAATATTTGCTACAGCTGGATTAATTCGGCCTGAGACTTCTATTGTTTCACCTAAGTTTATTTTCATTTTATTGATTGTAGCAGTTACTTCAGGGTAAAGTGTAGTGTCTTGGTAGGGTTTTTCTTCAAAACAGTATAGGTAGTTATCTAGGCATCCTATGTAGGCTTTGCTTTTGTAAAGTGCTGTTGAGGACCAGAATTGAGTTCCTGTGTGGTAGAAGGATAGTTGGTTTCCTCCAGTTGCGTTGTAAATTCTAAATGTACCTTCTTCTGTTCCGATGTAGACTCGATCGAATGCATATCTAGGGGAGGATAGTATTTCTCGGCCTACCCAAGTTTTCCAAATGAGGTCTCCAGTTGTTGCATTAACACAGGCTAGGAAAAAGTTATCCTGGAAGAATACTCTGTTGTTTGAATAGAGCATTGAAGCAATTGAGGGTTCGGTTCCTCTGGTAGGGTCCATTCCTGGAATAACTTGATATTTCCAAATTGTTTCACCTGTTGTTGCATTTAATCCGTAGTAATATTTTGCGTTTGTTGGTGTGAAAACCATTCCTGTTCCAGCGGGTACTGTTGGAGAAGCGTAGTATGATCGGTAATTGTCTCTTTCAGAGTAGGGAAGTCCTTTTTGCCAGATTAGTTCACCTGTATCGGCGTTTAATTTATATAATGTACCGTTGGGGTTGGGTGTGCAAGCTCCGATGTATAGTGCACCTTCTGAAACGGCGGGTGTAGCGTATACTGGTCCTCCGCAATCAAAAGTCCATATTATTTCGCCGTTATTTGCGTTGATGCAGTATGTTTTGTTATCTAAGGCGCCTACGTAGACTTTGTCACTGATGACTGTTGGTGATGATTTTATTATTGGTCCAACATTTACACTTGAAAAAGTTACGCCGCCAGTTGGTGTTTTCCATAGTTGTGTACCTGTGTTTGCATCTAAACAAAAGAGGCTTCCGCTGTCAGTTCCAGTGTAGAGTTTTCCGCCTACTACTGCTGGAGAAGACATTACTTTGAATCCGGTTGAGAAATTCCAAATCTTTTCTCCGGTATTGGCTTTTACGGCGTAAATGTTTCCGTCATTTGAACCAAAGTAAACTACATCAGACACTACTGCGGGGGAGGAGATTACTGCGCCACCTGTTAGGAATTTCCATTTGACTTGTATGTTTGTTGGTCCTGAACCTTCAGCCATGTGGGTTGGGTCTTTGCCAAACATTGGCCAGTCGGTTGATTGACTGCTTATGCACATAACTTCTTGTGAGGTCATATGCCCAGTGCCTACTGAAGAGGGATTTGGTTGTCCTGAAACAGTTACTGGTGTGAGGTATAGATTTCCATAAGCTATGCAGGTACCTTCGCCATTAGAAGAGGTTTCTAAGGGCAACTTCCATAGTACTTCGCCTGTGTAGATGTCAAGGCAGGTGTATTCGGCCGCGCCTGGCTCATATGTTGTAAAATCTCTGTATGTGCTAGTTCCTGTGGTTTGGTAGACTTTGCCATCAGCTATAATTGGATTACATGGATAAAAGTGACCTAAGCCCTTGTATTTCCATGATAAATGTCCAGTTTCAGCATCGAAACAGTAGAGATATTTGTCTGGATTTAGCATGAGAACTTTTCCATGACCTACTGCCATCCATCGAGACCAGAAGTTGAAGTCATTGGGTACTTTATAGTTCCATAAGATTTCGCCAGTAGTTGCATTAAGGCCATACATGTTGCCGGCTAGGTCGCCAACAAAATATCTACCCATGTAGTATGCACCGCTATAGCCTGGTGAACCTTGGAGATTAGTTTCCCAAAGAATTTCACCTGTATTTGCATTTAAACAGATTACTTCGGGTCTGTAGCTGCCAAGGAATAGTTTTCCGTCGCCATAGCTTCCAGCCTGATTTCCTGCGCTTTCAAAATCTTTTGACCAGATTAATTTTGGCTGGTTGTTTAAGTCTGAGAGGTCCCATGCTGAGCATGTTAAGCCTGTGATATAGTATTTTTGTTCTTCTTTTACGTAAGCTCCTGTCGGTGAGGCTCTAAAGGTATTATTTGCTATCCATTTGACCTGTCCAGTGCCAATGTCTACAAGGCGATTACCGACTATCATATTGTTATTATCGATTTTTAGGATTTGACCAGTAAATGGTAAGGTATAGACAATTTCACCAGTATTGTAAGCTAACGCAAATGTGAATGATGAATTTTGTGCAAATACATACCCATTAAAGGCAACTAAGGTTCTAGAATTTAAGCCAGTAATTTTTGTTCGCCAAGCAATTTCTGGATGGTCAGGTGCAGGGCCATCTGAAAAATGTGTTGCGGCTGGTTCAGCACCAGTGATTTGAGGCCATTCGTATTGCATTAAATCGCTGTACTGAGTCTCAGCATTTACACTGGATATAGTTGAATTAGGATTGATTGGAAGTAATACTGACATAAAAAAAATTAAAGCCAGTAATAATGCCACATTTTTGATAGTAAAGATAGTTTTTTTATACATGCAACATCTCCAAATTTTTTGTGAAAAAAGAGACAACATAATAGATACATAATATTTTGCTGGTCGGACACCGACCGACAAAAAACACAAATTTTATTATAAAAATGGACAATACAATGTGTAAGCATATTTTTTTAAGAAATAATACTGATTGTCGTTTTGTTTTATAGTGTTGACAAAAATTATTGGAATGAGTAACAAGAACATCTTACTATGATAATATTGTTAATCCATAATCTAATTTGAATATTATTTTTTGTCGTGTGAATGTACAAAATAAAAAAATAAAAAGAGAGTTAATGTCGTCTTCGGATTAGGATTGATGTAGCAGTAATTGCTGCAATTATTATTATGGCTGTTATTATGATAACTAAGGTTTCACTAGAAAGTTGCGTGCCCGGTGATGAAGGTGATGTTGCTATAGGGGAGGGTGTATATGAGTGAGTTGGTTCTTGTGTTGGCATGCTAGTTTGAGTCGGAGTGGCTGTTGGCACAATAGGTTGTATGGGTTGATCGGTGATTACTATGTATGTTGATGCTGAAGAGCTGCCATAAGAGTTTGTTCCAGCAAAGTTAGCAACTATTTGATAAGTACCTTCTGAAGGCGGAGTCCAAGCTAACCCATAGTTACCATACATATCACTAATTGCAGTACCAATTTCAGTTACATGACCATTAGAATCAACAGCAACCAAATCAACAGAAACACCAGTAGCATCAGACGGCTTAGGCTTTTGCATATGCAAATACTCCATCCAAGCAGACATATCTTGGTCAGAGATGCAAGGAGTACCTTTTTGTCCAGGAGATTGATCTGTAATAGAGCCTCTAATCATGATAGTTGATCCTTTTGGTATAGCATCGTCTGATGCTGTTACTGAGGTTGCACTTGGACCTTTGCCTATTGTGTATATTTGGTTATCATAAGAATTTACTGCCGTTAATATTCCATCAGAGATTGCAGGGTTGCGCATCCAGCCAGATAGATTCCAATATTGTTCTCCAGTATATGCATCTAAACAATATAATTTGCCGCCTCGCCACATTACTGGGTCGGGAGTGTGTTCATCATTGCTTGTGTATATTTTTCCATCGGCTACGGTAAAACCTGCGCGGGATGGCCAATGGCCGTATGGTGTTTCAAGTCCTGCAGGACCCATGTAGAAATCCCATATTTTTTGGCCGTTTTTTACATCAAAAGCGCGTACATGACCATCGAAGCTTGTTGTGTATAAGTTTCCGTAGGCTTGTATGTTAACGTAAGTGAATACGCTCCAGCCGCTGTCAGATAGAGGTTCAGTTTTCCATAGTTCTCTGCCGGTCTTTATATCATATCCGTGATAGCGTGCTTCTGCTTCATCAAATAAGCAGTAAACGCCGCTTTCAATATTTCTGGGTGTTCGGTAATATCCTGAATATATGTTAGTTCGATTCTCTACCCATAATGGTTGAATCGAATCTGGGTATGTACCATCAGCATTCATTTTTAGTGTTGCAGGAAAAGCCGCGTCTTGATAGATAAATGGATATCCGGATTTATCATAACCTTGAGTTAATATGTAGTCTTCACCGATTGCGATAATTGAGGAGGATAAGGGCATTTGAGGTATAGATACGTTCCATTGGATTCCGCGTCTACCGTCAATTATGGTGCCTCTTTGTGGACTAAAGTATGCACTTTGGAATCCTACAATTGCTAAGGTAGAGTTCCACATAATTAGTCTTCGATTTGAGCTTGTGCCAGTTATTGAGTATGATAAGAGTTCACCGTTTGGACCAAATACTGTAGAGACACTTTGTGCGCTTTCTGAGCCAGATGTTACGTTAGTTATGGTAAGTAGTGGTATTCCAGTAAATGCGTCATACATTGTCCATGTGCCATTTGATGTTGGACCAGACAAGCTCCAAGTAAAAGCAAGAAGACCGTGTTCATTTGGAGATTCAAAGTCAAGTACCTGAGCTAGATCAGTTTTAATGTTATCAATGTATATTATTTGTTCGCCTGTATAAAGATCTAATACGTTTGTGCCAAATGTGTCTCTACTACTTACTGGGCCGTGGTCTTGATAGTATATTCTGCCGTTTAGGATAAGTTGTTCGTAGAAGGTTTCATATGATAATCCAGTGTAGTATACTTTATCACCGAACTTTCCGCCGGCAATGCCTCCAAAAGTAAGAGGTTTTTTCCACAATATATGGGAGCTTTCAGGTGCAGAAGTGTATGGTGCAAATGCGGCACCGTTTTGGAAAGGACGATTCATTGTATCATAACCGCGCATTAACCAATTATCTGCGATAGTATGCCAGCCTTTATTTTCGCCATAGATTGGGCGTGTCCAAGTATCTTCGGGGAGAGGGTTATTTGGGTAGTAGGTGATCTGGTCTTGTTGAACTGTTAAGGTTACTATTGGACTTTCGCTTGGCTCAAACCATAGGTAAGCGGTTTTTAGCGGCTGACCAGTTACATTAGACCATGCACCAGTGTTTGCTACGTTAGTATATGAACCGTTGACCCATTGGCCAGGGAAAAATGCTTGGAGTTTATATTCACCAGTTTGTGTTGGAATAAAAGTTGTATAATAACCGCCAGTTGTATCTGCATTGAAAGGCCCTTTAATTTCGCTTGTGCCGTCAGGTCTTGTAATTTTTATTGTAAAACCTTTCCAGACTTCACTTTCGAATACTCCACTACTAAGAGGGTTAAGTTCTACAATTCGAAAAGTAACAACTGCAGTTTGATTTACACCAATTGGATTTGTAGAAAGCGTAATGAACGAATGCGTAGGTCTGTTAATTATTTGTGCGTCAACAATAGGTATGTTTATGGTTAATATCGGTAAAGTTAAAGTCAAAAGAATAGCCATTGTTACGATTACTTTGGTTTTTTTAGGTTTTTGGTTTATAGAAGTACATCGTTTAGACATTCTTTTTTCTCCATATTTTTATAGAAAAAAGAAAAGTTACTATCGGTACTTAACATGTTGCTGGTCGGGCACCGACCGACAAAAAACACAAATTTGTGAAAAAGAACAGGAATTAAAAGTCTTGTATTTTAACCCAATAATGTCAATAATAGATTAATTATTTGGATATTAATAGTATAATTTATTTTATTTTTAGTTTTAGTTTATCTGATATACGTTTCGTGAAGTTTGTGTGTTATTTTTATTAAGGATTAAAACCTATTTCGAAAATAGCTAATTCAAGAAGATTATTTCGTTGGAATAGAAAATAAAAAAGGCACATGGAAAATTATATTTTTTTGCTGATTATCTGCATCCAATTATTGTCAAAGTATGCTCGTGTTAATGCGATTAGGACTTGATTGGTTGTCCATAAATCGGTTCCTTGATTTACGCTGACTGTTGGCTGAAAAGAGATTATTGCTGTTGTTTGATCAAATATTGATACCATAGCAACTGGTCGGCTACATATTGTCTTTAGTTCTAAATTTGATTTTTTATTTAATAACTGTGCCTTTAAAACCCAATCAGGTAATCGCTGATTTACAGGTTTTTCAGTAATTATTCGTAAGTTAACGCCGTTATTGAGTGCTGTTTGTAATTGTGTTTCAAATAGGTTAATTACTTGTTTGAAGTGAGTCCAACCAACAATAGTATCAATACATTGACGAGCGGTTGATACAGCTTGGCAATATTTTTTTCCTCTATCAGCTTCAAAAAGTGTGCCTACACAAAAATACTCATTATTTTCAGTATTTATGCGAGCATTACTTTGAAGTTTTTTAGTTATCTGCGCGGTTTTTTGTCGTATCTTAGTTAATTCGGCAGTTTTATGTGTAAGCAATATTTTAATAACATCTTCGAT
>CAYSWL010000069.1:11912-12370 GCA_964434745.1 uncultured Candidatus Bathyarchaeia archaeon
GTTGCCGTAAAAGTTGTTGGTACAGAAACATGTTTTTGAACTAACCCCATTTGTTTAAGATCATCTAGTATGCGATAAATTTCTTGACGATTAACAAGAGAAACATCTGCAATTGCTTTGGCTTTACCTTTATCAATCTTAAGTAATGCTAAATACACACGAACTTGTCTTATTGTTAGGCCTAATTTTACTAGAACATCAATTTCATCGGGGTTTAATCCATTTAATCCATACGAATTAAATGGGTTAGTGAACTCTTGTGAAGTAAAGTTATTTTGCATCAATCGCAGCTCATTTTTGGTTTTGATTGTTATTCATATTTTGTGTGTCTTTCCAGAGTAAGTTGAAGTAGCTTTGCATTATAGTTGTAATTGAAGGATTATTTGTCCATAGTAATGCAGAGTCTAGATAGTAGGGTTTTTTAGGGTCAATTTCGATTAAAACTTGCGTGCTATCAA
>CAYSWL010000070.1:0-12018 GCA_964434745.1 uncultured Candidatus Bathyarchaeia archaeon
AGATGGAATCTCGTGACTGGAGTTCAGACGTGTGCTCTTCCGATCTCCACAAAAACCATATTCGAAATATTTAATTAAAAAAACGATGTTGACCTCAAAAAAAGCGAATTCTGAAATCGAAAAATCAAAGTGAAAAGAAGTTTGGTTGATGCTTTTGTATACATGTTGCAGAGTCATGTTTCTCCAATAGTTTGTATGAAAATAGTTCGGGTACGCGGATATACGTCAGTTTCCACATATAGTAGCGATTGCCAGGTCCCAAAAGCTAATTCCCCGTTGATAACAGGCAAAGTTCGGTCAGGTGGAAGAATCATGGATCGTAGATGTGCATGAGCGTTAGAGGGGTGATTGTATGAATCTAATTCAGGCACAATTTTTTCTAAAAATTTTTTGATATCTCTAAGCAAAGCAGGGTCGTTTTCAGTTAGAATTAGTATGCCTGTTGCATGTGGAGCAAATACGTGAACTAAACCATTTTTTAAGCCTGATTCAGCAACAGCTTCTTGGACCCAACTAGATAAATCAATAAACTCTATCGGACCGGTAGTTGAAAAAGTCCGAGTAGCATTGGAAACTTTAAAGGAAGACAAATTAACTCACCATGTTTGTATCGTAAAAAGTGGCTCTAAAGGTTTTCTAATGTGGTGTGCTGCCAAAAAGTTTGCTATTGAAGCAAAAAAACGAAGTTTGGTTGATGCTTTTGTATACAAAAAATTTTGTTGAAATGTGACTAAAGGGTGTTGCAACATTAAAACAGTCACACACCCTTAAAATTGTCAAGGCCTATTGAAACCGTGTTAGCATTTTATCAAAAGTTGGGATGGTTTATACTTGTCGTCTAAACCTAAACGTTCAAAACACGAAACGCCACTTCCGCTAGATGAGTCTCTTGATAATAGAAGCATTCCACGTGAAGGGGGTGTAAGAAAGTCTATGCAGAAAAGGTCCCACCCAATTAAAACTCGGGATGGTCGATTCAAATGTCGAGAGTGTGGGCAAATTTTTGGATCTATACTTGCCCATGATGCACATCACTTAAAAGTTCATGAGCAAAAAGCACCTATGGCCAATACTGGGATGCCTATATAATGTATCAAATGTCTTTTTCAGCTTAATTGGGCAAAAAGCCATCAAGCCAGTTCTATTTGTAGTATAATTCTGAAGTCACAAATAGATAATAGCAGACTTAGCCATAACGCATAAGGTGTTTTTATTATGGAAAATATCCGTAACCCCGTTGAAAGCATACAAAAACCGCAAATGCAAGGCCGCATGCAACCATTCAAACCATTTGAAGAGAAAAGCGTCCCCATAGAAGAACAATTCACAAACTGGAATACCTTAGTTCAAACCCAATATGACAAAAACGAGGTGGATGCTTACACACGGACACGCGTAATTTTGATGAATGGCATTGAAAACAATAGCGTCTTAACCTCCCATGCAATAGCACGTATGACAAATAATGACGAAATAAAAAGCGTCATGGCAGCCATAAGGCGAGCTGACTCACAGCATCAGACCACCATTAATTGGCTAAATCCCGCAAACCAAGACATACTTGAAACAACCATAGGATATGAACAAGTAGCAGTAGACCTTACAGCGAATTTAGCAAAAAATGAGCAAAATCCATATTTCAAACAAACCCTTGATTTTGCACTATTAGAAGACTTTGACCACCTCTATCGATACAGTCTACTAATGCGACAACTAGAAGGCAAAGATGCAGAAGCAATCACACAAGGCAAAACCGAAATAAAAGCCGGCAGACCCACAAAAATTGAACACAGGCACCCCGAAGATGAAATGAGAGCTCATTTTGACAAAAACTCTGTAAACGCAAAAACTTGGATGAATTATTTCACAATTGTATCAGGCGAACAGCAAACAATGCTCTACTACCGATCACACGGATTCATGTTTGAAAATGATTTAGCAAGAAAACTATATGCTGAAATTGCCGAAATTGAAGAACAACATGTTTCACAATATGAAGCTGTAGGAGACCCAACAATCACACCCCTACAACATGCAACATTACTCCAGCTCAACGAAGCATACAACTATTACTCACACGCCCAGGCTGAACCACATGAAGCAATTAGGCGAATATGGGAACAATTCTTAGCCCACGAAATTAATCACGTAAACATGTGTAATGATTTACTACTAAAATACGAAAAAATGGATATTCGAGACTTAATCCGCACCGATACAATTGAGCCATTAATCGTTTTTGAATCAAACAAAGAATACGTCAACGATGTACTAGATTCGCAACTAGATATAAGGCCATATAATATGCAATTTGTCCGCGAATCAGAACTCCCAAGCAGTTGGGCATCATTCCGCTACCAAGACATTGTCAATGAAGGCGGTGCGCCCTCAGAAATCGTGGAAACACGTTCAAACGCGACAGCTCAATAAAATAATCACCCATTTTTTCTTTTTCTACAAAGTTCTGTTGATGCTTTCGTATACAAAAAACTCTCTTCCCTTAGCAAACTCTACCCAGGCAAGACCAGAAATTCAACTTTACCCTTAATAAAAAAGCACACGCCTCAAACCCAAACTGACTGCAAACTATTTTTTTAATAATTATTTCACTAACATGATGCGGTTTGTTAGCATAGCTAACTTTTTTAAGTGCTTGCGTTACTTCTTTCAATCCCTTGTTGGCAACAAATTGGCAAAATGTTTCTTTGGGGCGTAGACCCCGCCAGCATGGTGCATTTTAGTGAACATCAAATAATTTAGTAATAATATTACACCAGTACCACCAAACAGTAATTTGATAATGGTAATTAATGAAAAAATTAGCGGATATTGCATATGCATAATACATTAAAAACACCCCAAGCGAGCAAGCAAGGCACCCCCAAAAACACAGTTAACTTAGCAACCGAAAATTTTGAGCCCACAACAAGAACACCACACCAGCCAAACACAAAAAATCGAGAAATTATTGCACCTGCAAATCACCAACAAAAAACAGCCATACCCCATGCCAACTATCCGTATACAAAAGCATCAACCAAACTTCCAAAAAATCACACCCGCACAAAACCGACCACAAATTCATTAAACATTTAGTACAATGCAGGGAACAATTATTGAGCAATCCATAAATTATAATTTTATTTAAATTATGAACCGACCCATTTGTTAAAGTTATAATTAAATATTATTGTATTTCGTAGGTGTATAAAAAATTGTAAATTATTTATGAAACAAATGGTTAATGCTTACAGACAATTAAAGAAGGGCCTTGCGAACAAATTGTACGAGCACACACAACTATCAAAAATTATTGTACCATAGGGCGAATTACAAATTATTTTTAGACAAAGCATGCCAAAAAATACAACCACAATTTTTCGAATACACGTAACAACCATTTTTGATTTAAAGAACCTAATTGACCCCGTTTACAAATTTGCGCCAATATTTGAGCCAGTTGATTATCGAATATAGAAAAGTCAAAAAGTGGCCAATATTTTTACTATGGAGACTAAAATGAAAAGCCCAATTTAACCCTCTAAATCCAAAAAGCACCCCATTTTATGCTTATCTACACACCCCTAGGAGGCTTCCCATGGAGATAACCGGCACCTCATATAAGTACCTACGAAAATCTCCATGCGAAACAAAAACAGGCCCCCTTCGGAAAACCTTCGAACAAAAACCACAAAAAATCAGCAAAAACGAAAACTTTGCGAGAAAACACCATTTTTCACCAACCACAGACAAACACAACTAAAATGTTGAGCCACTCCAAAAATATCAACACTTTTTCAAAAAGAGCAAACTGCCGTCAGCCATATTTATCGCAGCCGCTAAACGACAAGAAGCAATAGCTGACTAAAAACGTACTGAGATCAGTCTTAGCATTTTTATCAAAAATTGCCTAGCCTTTATGCCAGGCGTGATTGAGTAGATGCAGCCAATTTTTTTGACGGTTGTGTTTTCTGCAGGTTGGTTGTTAGGTGGTATATAGTTTTTGTGTTGGTCTTTTTTGCAAATGTTTTTGATTAGAAAAATTTTGTAGTTATTGCCTGAGGGGTTGTTTTTGTGTTGGTTTTAGTTTTTTGCGCTTCTCAAGGCTACGTTTTGTTACTGCCAGAGGTACTTTAAGTGGCCAATTATTTTGTCTGGTCCTACATCACCATTTCTTTGTTAGTTAGTATGGTTGCTATCGTATTACTTGGTTATTTTATGTATCACCAGTACCTTCCATGCGGCTAAGCAAAGTTAATGTGTATACAAAAGCATCACCCAAACCATTTTTTCAAGGTCCTTGTGCAATAGTTTTTTATCACAGGCACTCGAAGAACATGCCATACAGCTTTGTTAAGGGGACATGCGTGAAAGAAATAGACAAGATTGCACTGCGCAGATGGCGTAAAAGAGGCTTCTATAGCGAAAACGTTCTAGTAAAGCTACTTCAAAAAAATGGATATAGTGCAGTCCGGGTGCCTGTAAGCAATCCTAGTCTTAACCCCTTGCCAGACATTATGGCTCGAAAAGGTGACCACTCTTTTGCATTTGAAGTAAAAAACGCCACATACTACGCTTACTTCCCCAAGCAACAAATTGATAAGCTGTTTAGGTTTCTTAATGAATTAGTACCAACTGAAAAAGACTACAAACATGCAGTGGTAGCTGCACACCTTGGCAAGAAATGGACCTTTAAAGAAATAGAATGGTGCGATTGGGAAAAAAATAAACTCCCTGAAAAAGTCCGCATACTAAAAAGAGACAGAGGCAACCTAAACATCGAAAAAACCTACTAACACAAACCCAACAACTTACATACACAAATAATTAAAAAATCATCTCTACTGGTGCATTAGATTTTTTGATAGCAGCTACAAACATAGTTGTCTTGGAAGTAAGCAATTGTACCTCAAGGCTTATTATCTTTCTAGATCACTTGTTCAAATATGCTTAAAGAGCCTGAAACCCCAATCGAGCCCGAGCAAATAATTGTTGCAAGAGAGCTCTGCAAAGCTTACCAAATTGAAGACGCAAAAGTCAATGTCTTAAATGGAATAAATTTGGATATAAAAAAGGGCCAGTTTGTTGCTATTTATGGCCCCTCGGGAGCTGGTAAAACTACCTTACTAAACATGATTAGTGCGATTGATAAAGCAACAAAAGGCTCAGTCACAGTTTTTGGTAAAGATCTTGGAAAGCAAAATGAAGATGAACTAGCAGACTATAGATGCAACCAAGTAGGATTTGTTTTCCAATCATATAATCTCATATCGACCTTAACAGTTTCTGAAAACATTGCGTTCCCAATGGAATGGAAACGAGCAACAACAGAAGAAATTCAAAAAAGAGTAACTGAACTTATTGGAATGTTAGGTCTTGAACAAAGGGTAAATCATTTTCCAGCACAACTAAGTGGCGGAGAACAGCAAAGGGTAGCCTTTGCACGGGCCTTGGCTAATAATCCACCATTATTACTTGCTGATGAACCTACTGGAAATTTGGATACAAAAAATGGACAAAAAATTATTCAAATACTTAAAACACTAAAAAGTGAAGGAAAAACAATTATTGTTTCAACTCACGACTTAGAAATTATGCCCTTAGCCGACATAAAATATTATTTGGAAGATGGCAAATTGGCGAATTCGAATGAGTGAAACATTCTTCCCCATTAATGATTTATTACGACGAAAACTTCAAACAGGCTTAACTATTATTAGTATTACAGCATGTGTTGCTGCAACACTATTTTTATTAATATTTAGTGACCAAGTAGGATTCGGGTTAACATCAATCGCTCAAGATACGTTAACGCTAGGTATTGCTGCAGTTCTTTCACAATTCAACTTATTTATCAGTATTTTAATTTTTGCTGTTGGTGGCGTCATAGTTGCATTTATTGTATTTTTACTTATGACTCAAAGAACAAAAGATTTTGGCTTAATGAAGGCAACAGGTTGTCCAAACAGCTTAGTTTTTGGATACTTCTTTACTGAACTATTAAGTGTAACTTTTGTAGGCTGCACGTTAGGGTCTATAATAGGGTTAGCAATAGATTATATTATCATAAATTTTGGCGCGTTTCAGGTATATAATAAGGCGCCTAATTTATGGTTCATTCCGTTAGTATATGTGGCATTTTTTATATTTGCACTAATTTTTGGCGCCAAACCTATCTTTGATGCAGCAAAAATGTCACCTCACAAAGCATTGTCTTCTGTTCAATACTTTAAATTAGATAAGCCGGCTCAGCTAAAACCGCTAGATAAAAAAGGATTATTGATCAGAATTGCGTCAAGAAGCTTATTTCGCAGGAAAACTGCAACTTTGCGCATTGTACTGTTTCTTTCAGTTGTCTTCACATTACTAACTGTTTCAATAGCAGGGGGAATAATAGCTAATGATACATCATCATCGTGGATTGAACAGTCAATAGGAAAAAATATGCTTCTTATTGCAGATCAAGAAATGGCAGCACAATATCTTGATCTTTTATCCTCATTCTCTGGTACAACTGTAAATCAAGACTTTGATTATTCAAGATTTGATTTTGCCATCACTAATAGCACAATTATGGATTTGGCTAAAATAAGCGGAGTACTAAATGTTGATCCAAGACTAATTTGGTATAGTGATGTTCAAGAGGTAAGCGGATACACTATTGATCCAGATACTTTAGCTACAATTAAAGTTGGCGATAGCCGCCAAGGGACCTCAATTATAATAGGTGTTAATCCTCACACAATTGCAAATATACCCTATACTACAGGTAATTTTTTGAACTCTTCATCAGATTCATACGCAGTGGTAGGAGATTCGATTTCTCAATCACTCTATAGACCATATTCAAACTTTTTGATAACAGGTAAAGAGACAATAATTGGTGATCCTTTACTTCAAAGCATCAAAATACAAAACAACACATTAGAAATTTCAGGCATAAGCTTAGATCCGTTGAATAATGGCAATGTAACATACACCTCATTAAACCGACTTCAAAACATCACCAATATCAATTACTCCAACATTGTACTTGTAAAAGTCGACGAACACAGTTATGACGAAACAATTTCTCAAATACAAAGCACCCTTGTAGGCAGTAACTCAAATCTTAGCCTCGTAGAACTTAACGGCATGCTGCAAAATAATACCACATTTCTCAATTCAATATGGTCAACTATGATGTTTTTACCGATATTTGCACTATCTTCAGCAGTACTATGCCTTATAAATTTCCATTTAATAACAATAGAAGAGCAAAGACAAGAATTTGCCATATTACGAGCAACAGGCGGAAAACCAAGAAATATCCTTTCAATAATGGCAATTCAGAGCTTAACTATACTGCTGTCAAGCTTTGCAGTAGGCATATCTATTGGGACAATAATTACAATATTAATACTTACAGCAAACCCAGTAATATCGGCTAGCACAGTTCTTTTAATATCAGGCTGGCTGCTAGCTGCAGTTGCCGCTATGTTTCTGCTAAGTCTTTATCCTGCAGTTAAATTTTCAAGAAAAACACTAATTGAAATTATTTCATAAATGACTAAACGATCTAGAAAAATAAGTTAATGAATTAACATGGATAGGTAGTTGGCTTAAGAAGTCTTGAAACTGCAAGACGGGCACTATAGGAACATTATCAATAAATTTAAGACTGCCAGGCATAAGTGAGAGAATTGCAGGCACAAATTTTGCGCTACCCCATTTTACACATTCAATATTTTGTGCAGCATCAGGCAATATTTGGGAAAATGCTTCTACGCGTTTAACTTGCAAATCTACCATTTTTCGCAGCATTGCCGGATGTAAACTATGGTGATAATGTTTACAGTCAATACAAATAACTAACGGTTTACGACAACCCACGACATCAATTTCCCAACGTTTTCTAACTTGTTTAAAACGAACATTTTTCTTTGTCACATAACCATTATACATTAAGGCTAAAGCAGCCATTTCTTCAAATTCTTGCCAACATAACAAATCACTAATGCGTTCTACGTCTGCACCTAAATTTATTGCTTTTATAGCCATCTTTAATCGGCTTTCCACACTAACCTCAACTATAGACTCTTGCATAGTAATCAATTCTTGATTTTGCAGCATTTTAAGCAACTTTAATGTGGTGGATCTTGGTAGCTTAGCGTCTAAATTAACAGTTTCAATGTCAACTGAGTTATTTTTAGTCAATTTCAAAAGAGATATCAACAAATTCCGCTCAATCAACAAAGTAACACCACATCAAAATTGCAGCTAACCTGCTGAAAAAGCTGTCAAAAGGGCAAGCAAATAATAAACTTCGGCAATATCCACTTAATGATAATTTTTTGTATACAAAAGCATCAACCAAACATACTTTAAACCACAACCAATTTTGAAAACACTGAACCTGCCACATTTTAAGTACAAACATGGAAATCATCAAATCATGATGTTTTGAGGCTTGAAAAGTTTTTGCATACGCTTTTTGAAAAAAACATTTCAACACGGGCAATTGACATTTGTCACATTCTTCGCAATAAAGCAATGAAAAAACGTGAACAAAACTGCAAATTTACACATACAATTAAAATTTTTCACGTATGTATTAGATACTTTAACGCTTTGTTGTAAAAAATTACCATTCGACAATTTTTCGAAGAAAAATAATGCTGAAAAATTTGGGACTTACACAATTCAAACAACTTTTTTACACACCCATAAACAATATTACTCATCACAAAACCAAAAATGCTCCTAAAGTGGCATACGCCGGCAATTTTTAGGTCAGTAAATAGGCTATTTGGCAAAAACAATGACAAAATCAAACTCAAAAATCAATGTGTTATAACCCACAATAACCTTAGCAGTTTAATTGTTAATATTTTTTCACTTTTATAACCTCAACCAAGGGAAAATGTTTCTCTCTAGGCAAAAGCAAATCCATGATTATATAAGCTTCGGAAGTATTCGAAATAATTCGATGAAATTTACAGCAAAATTGCAAATCTATATGGACTAAAAAAGGAAAACAAGAGAAAATGTTGATGCTTTTGTATACAGCCAAGAAAGGATAAGATTCATGAATTAAAGAATGGAAAGTTAGTTACTTTTTCTTCTTTTGCGGCTTAGGCTTTGATAAGATTTCGGCTTTTTTGAGATCCAGTGGAGAATTTATGTTAAAAAGCGTCTTTAAATCTGGATTAAGCTCCTGAATAACTAAGGTGGAAACATAGCGAATACCTTGCATTTTATCTAGCATATCTGCGACTTTTTCTTTGCCTTCAGCAAGAGCGTTTTTTGCTGCTTCCTTGGCGACATCAGTCTTATAGACAGCGTGCAGAGGTTCAATATCAGTATTTGGCCACCTAGGGACTACAGCGGAGCGGCCAGGACATAGATCAAAAAGCAATTCAATAACATCTCTAGAGACTAATGGCATATCAGAAGGCAATAGTACTGAGTAGGTGCCAGTTGATTGCTGTAGACCGGTTAACGCGCCAATAAGAGGTCCCTTGGCTTCTTCAAGATCTATAGCAAACTTTGCTTTTGAGCCTACAAGTTTAGCATATCTATCTGCACGCTCTTGAGAGCTGGTTACAATTATTATTTCATCTACAACAGGTTTAACAGCATCAACAACATGTTTGATTAAGGGTTTACCGTTAAGTTCAAGAATACTTTTATCCTGGCCAAATCTGCTTGAGAAACCTCCGGCCAGTATTATCGCCGATCGATCCATACGCTTTCCTTGGCTTAAAGTAGGTTTAGGCTGATTAAGACTTTACGGTAATGTTGATGTTTGATCTCTTATTGATTGATAATTTGTTAAGGTATGGTTCCAGTAGTATATGTTTTGGTATTTTCCTGTTACCGGGTAGTCTGGGTCTTCGTATATTATGTCTAAGTTGAGTCGGTATTGTAACAGTAGGTGGGTTGTTAAGTTCCAGATTTGAGTAGATTTGTTATCCGGTGGCCAGTACCCCCATATGCGGTCGGTAGGTTCACGCATTCCCCAGGCATAATTTTGAGGTAAAACTAATGCAGCTTCAGCTGTACGGTAATCTGGACGAACACGTATGTTTCCCGTAGACATTATATCGTGGCTAAATTGGCGTACAGCATCAAAATGTTCATCAGTCATTGTCCAATAGGGATTGCCATCTATTTCAGGATAATTAAATATGATAACGTATTTCGCTCCAGCTTGGTAAGCAGTTAGCATCTGATCGTAAAGTTCTGCTCCGCTTCCAAGGTAAGGCTGCTGAGTGTATTTCCACGTTAAAATAGCACCCCACTCTTTTCCTTGCATATTTGCCGCGCCTCGAACAAAATTGATATCTTTAATGTAGCTGCTATTCCAGCCTAATTGTGCTAAAATGACGTCGTAACCTGCTTTATAGTCTTGCCAGTAAAACGTGTAGTCACTGGTGAATGTTTTAACTCCAGCAGCATTAAGCATGTTAAATGCTGAGTACTGTTTGTAATAGTACATGAATAAGTCAGTTTCTAAATTATAATCAGGCGGTGAAGTTCCGTTACTTGTGTGATTTAAAAGCTTCTGATATATTTGGGCGTAGTACCAGGTTATGGTTGAGACGTGAGTTTTGTTATTAACTGCGAATGGGCCATCAACAAGTATAAGGTCAGGATGAGCTAGCACTTGCGTTACATTAGCTATAACGTAAGGGTCAGAAAAGAAGGCGTCCCAGTCATAGTCAAGTTGCATACCGCCTGGTTCATCATCGTAGTAAGCACCTAGGTAATACTTTCCCCACAGTGTTTTTGCATCTTGAAAAAGTTGAAACTGCCAAGGCCAAGTAGTAGAGTTGTAGGTGCCAAGGTTTAAGATAATATACATATCGTTGGCAACCGCATAATTTGCAATTTCACGTACAGCTGTCTCGTTACGACTTATTGGCCAAGACTGAAGTACGAACAAGTTAGTGTAACTATGTGCTCTGTCAATGAGAAGTTTTGCCTCATCAACAGTATTGCCACAGAAACTAATGCCGATAAAAAATTCAGGGGACTTGTTCAAGTCAGCAATGTTGAGCGGGATAATAACTGCGGCAATTACTACAATTACAAGAAAAGCCGTTGTTGAAACCAACAATACTCGCTTCAAACCGCCTCACAGCCTCCAATTAAGCGCTCGGACAATTGAAAAATTAACCAAGCACCGCAGCTTACTAGCCACAAACGAAGGTAATAATCCTTTTCATGCAACACTTCAGCACCAACAGAGAACACTGCAGACCAGCCTATGACATAAAACATACAAAAATAATCTAGCCAACAAAAGGTAGTATGTTAAAAATTGCAGTAAAATGTCACCTAAAAAAACAGCTAAAAAGTGAAGGATAACATTAAATTAAAGGTCTTTACAGAAACCCTAGTATGAAAATCTCAACCGTACTTGGGGCAATTGCAGTGGCCGTCTTGCTATTCTTTGGCATAATCTTTACGCTAAGTGCCGGATCAGCAGAATTAACTGGACCCCAACGCACCATACGAATAGTTGAAGGTGTTATTATGTTAGGTGCAGCTTCAGTTATCGGCTATGTAACATATCTTTTTGCCAAAAAGCCCACAACAATTGTCCATCAGGTTGAGTTATCTGGACCTATGAAAGCTGCGCCTATAAAATGTCCAAACTGTTCCGCATCGGTTGATCCTAGCAGGATTAAATTGGTATCAGGTGTGCCCTATGCAAAATGCCCCTATTGCGGAACCACATTTGAAGTGGCTGAGGAGCCTAAATGGTAAAATGAAAAGACAACATCAATTCGCAGCCTTCTTGGCAATCATACTGGTCTTTTCCACAATAGCCACTTTAGCATTTATCGAAGAGGTAAACGCTCAAGATCGCATCTACCGTTTTAATCATGAGTATGCAAAGATTTGGATTAACAATGACGGAACAATTGACCTGTTTTATAATATTAGCATTACATTAGAGTCTGGTCGACAGATTAGTGAAATTGACATTGGTCAACCAAAAAAAGATTTCACTATAGGCGAAGCATACGA
>CAYSWL010000071.1:0-11758 GCA_964434745.1 uncultured Candidatus Bathyarchaeia archaeon
ACACAATTAAATTTTGTGCTTTTCTTATTGCCTAATTTGTTAACGCTAAAATTTTAGGTAAACAGAAAAAAGTGTAAAACTGCCAGAAAATCGAATAATGCGCACCTGATATAGAAATATGGCGATTCTTTGAAAACTACATATTTTTCTTATTTAGTAACAGTTCTTATATTAAATGATAAAAAAGTAAGATACAGAGAGATTAATCTCTGCTTGAGAATATTATTATATAGTCTGCTGTGTCAGCGCACATATCTGCTGCGTGCTCTATAAATTCTATTAGATCATCGAAGATAACTAGTGCTCCGCAGTTGATTTCTTTACCATATTTGACGAATAAAGATTTTGTTTTGAGGTATTCCTGATCGAGCGCATGTTCTAGATCTTCTACTTTTTTAGCTTCAGCAATGGCTTGGTTTGGGTTAGAGGAGATTTTCTCTACACCTTCACGCATTACCTGTGCTGCCTCGACAAGTTTAGAAGTCATAAACAAAGTTTTCCGGCATAATTCATCAGGAATTTCAGCTTCATCTAACATCTCTATGCAACGTGCCGCGTCTTTAACGTGATCAGCAAGTGTATCAAGCCTCTTGACTAGGTGAAGCAAATCTTCTCGATAATCCGCAACTAGAGCTACGCCTTTAGAAAGTTCTTTGAAAACTTCTGTGCGAAGCTTGTCAACTTCTTCCTCTGCAATATACAAAGATTTAAGGATGTTTTTAGTCTCAGCATAGTTTTTATCTGAAAAACTTTTTACAGCCTTATGAAGTAAAATTACAGTATCGAGTGCTTTAGAAATTTGATCATGAGCCAATTCTAAGCCTTTTGTTCTATGGCGCTTTTCAAACCAATCATAGCTACGTCTTTCCACGACCAAGTCACCTTACACCTACTAACCAGCCGTTAAGATATAATCCTTATTGTATACTAAGTATAGCGAACAGTCAATCTCATCTTGTTATTCAAGACAACTATCAATGGCAAGAACCCAACCAAATGGGCTAAATGGGAAAATTTGGATTCCTTTTTCAGCTACAAACGTATTTTTTGATTTGTTTTTCCCCGCATATACTAAATACATTTCATCATTTCTTATTATTCATACCTACAAACATAATAGTTTACTCATCTTTTCACTACAAGAGGTTCTTTAGACTGGTTTATTCAATACGGTCTCCCATACAATTAGACAAACAGATCTACATAATATTTCCAAATAACATAAAGTCTGCATGTCAAACGATATAGAAATTGGATAAGCCAAGTGAAACAACTATTTTTCTAGAGTAACTTTGGCCAGCTGTATCTTGTCATTTACACTTCTCATAAGAGTGTTTGCGACTTTTACTTTTATACCAAGTTGTTCTATGCGTAACTTTTGGTCAGCATCAACAGTGTCAATTATAAAAGTATCAATAATATCGGCATAAAGTTTCGCTACTGAATATGCTGAAACTTCAAGACCGCAACTCCGAAGTAACTTATCAGCGGGACCTTTTACAGGAGCACCGGCGATTATTGGACTAATGGCGATTTTTCGTGCACCACTACGTTTGAGTGTGTCACGTACACCTTTAAGTCCAAGTATAGTTCCAATACTGACAATTGGGTTGCTTGGACAAATGATAATGAGTTCGGCATTTTCTATTGCTGAAAGCACATTTGGTGCAGGCTTAGCTGAATCTGAACCTAGAAAAGATACAGCCATAACTTCTCCTGCTGAACCTTTCTTAACGAAGTACTCTTCAAAATGCATTGAACCGTCTTCAGTTGCAATGTGAGTTTCAAATTTATCATCAGTCATTGGTAAAATGGTTGCTTTTACACCCAAGGCTTTGGCGATTTCTCTTGCTGCTTCGCTTAATGTTAATCCCTGTTTGAGGAGCATTGTACGGTATATATGCGTAGCTAAGTCATTATCACCTAAGTTGAACCAAGTTTCACAACCAAGACGCTTAAGTGAATTAAGAAAGTTGAAGCTATCACATTTTATACCCCAACCTTTTGTTTCATCCACAAGACCAGCTAGCGTGTAGGTGACAATATCTACGTCAGGAGAAATATGTAGCCCATAAAGTTGCATATCGTCGCCTGTGTTTACTATTATACACAGGTCTTTTTCATCAACAATTTGTACAAGTCCGCTAAGAAACCTTGCGGCACCGACACCGCCAGCTAAAGCAGTAATCATCTAAACACCTTCAATGTTACCTTGCACATATGTGCGTATGACGATTATTTGAAGTCAACTCCTTAAGAGTAAAAATACACAAGAAACAAAAGATATTTTTCATAAAAGTAGATTTAGGGGTATGCAAAATTTTAATTGGTTTGTTGTTTTAGCCTTGTATGGAAACCTGTGATGTAGGTTAGGCTTTTTGTCAATAAAGCTTTGTTTTTAGATGTGCCTAAAAGAGCTGTAAATCAGGCTATGGGCTACTAAAAGCCATTCGTGTTCTGGTGTTCTCCAGACTTAAAAGCCTTTCAAACAATACCCGCATATCAGAGCATCTAAAAAAGCACCCAAAAGACCTCAATAAACTAGGCTTAAGCACTATACCAGACCGAACTACCATTAGACAATGGTGCAAACGCCACATAGCACTTTTAGAAACAACATTTAACAAGCTATCTGGATTTGCTTTAGTTGGTGTTGCCTACTTCTATTTTGGTTGTTGATCTACTCCTTTGGTAGACCTTTTAGATTATGAGGCACACTTTGGCTATACCAGCAGAGGCAAATTTCGCGGCTTTAAGCTGCACGTAGCTGTAAATCAGCAAGGCTTACCATTAAGGGCCATTATCACAACCGCTAACCACTACGATGCACCCTACCTTCCCGTTCTAATTTGGGATCTAAACTCACAATACTTATTAGCAGATGCTGGCTATGAAAGCAAACATTAAGGTAGCCAAAACTATAGCGGCAACGTCAGTTAATGCTAAAAACATCCGAAACAACAAACAACATCTTAAAGTAAGAAAGGTTAAGCATGTTAAGCTTCTTAAAGCCAAACGTTATGTGGTGAGCAAATCAATGGGCATCTTAAGGCTAATTTGCTAAAAGGCTGCTATATTTGGCTCAAAGACTTAGTCAAAAAGTCAGCTATGGTTTATGCTCCTTGATAAGTTATGATGCTGAAGCACTAAGAGCACTACTTTTTGATGAAACAAGCCTCAAAACGGTGAGCAAGTACTGGGCCTAAAACCAATTTATCACAGTTTTGTGTAATCAACACAACCAAAATGGCAAAAACAGGCATAAAGCCCAGACTCACACAAACAAACAATAGAACAAAAACCAATAAAAACTAATTATGCACACCTCTATTAGATTAAAAAAATACTTTAACTACATCTTAAGAATCAAGCCTATTTTAATTATATAGGAGTTACGCAGTTGGGTTGTGTTGATTGCAGGAATGTGTGTATTTGTGTATTGAATAGTGGTGTTTTTTGCTGTTTATCAGTTAATTTTTAGCTCAAGCATAATTAGATTATATGTCAACTGCGTAACTCATAATATAATAATATAAATTACTAAATTCGTTGAGCATAAGAAAACATGTGCAAGAAGAAAGAAAAATTGTTGAAGGCTAAAAAGCCTTAGGTAACATTTTGAAGCTTTTTATGCTTCTTCGGCTTCTTCGTTGACTTCTTCTACGCTTGCGTCGGCTTCAGTTTCTTCAGCTTCAATTTCTTTGAATTCTGCTTCTTCGGCTTCAGTTAGTGCGACTGGTGCTTTTTGTCCTGCTGGTCGTATGGGTTGACCGATAAGCTTGGATTTGCGTATGCCCACATGTCTTAGTGGTGCAACTAGCTTGGATTCGTTGTAAATATCTGAGGCGATTTTGCCTAAAACCATTTCTTGAACAAACTGGTCAAGTGTGAGGGCGGCTGATTTTTCTTTAATTGTTTTTGCCATTATTTGGCGTATTGTGTGCTCTTGGGAAGTTTTTATTCTGGATAAAGTTAGCGCAGAAACAGCGATGCGTAGCTTATAACCATCTTTTGTGATTAAGTTTAAGAGTCCGTCGACTTTGGTTGTTCTTCTGCGTACTAGACTTCTCAAGTAGTCACGACTATATTCATGACCTTTGAAGACCGTACGGGCAGACTTTCCTTCTAACTCGGTAACCTGGAAGAACATTTTCAAGTACTGATGAGAGAAGTCACCAGTAATATCATAAAGGGTAGCTTCAGCGACTCTACCAACAAGTTGATCTGGCTCTTCTGCTGGCACGGAACCTAACTCAACGTTGCCAAAATACGGCGGCGCCACTATCATATACCATACTTTGCTGCGCCATTTATCGCGTACTTGTTTAGCGGTTTTTGTGGACAAGATAATCCTCCGAACGCACTTTTCACATTATCAAAGCTATATTAAAAGGTTTAGCGTTTGATTTGAATCTCTTCCATACCACACATGTATTTACGTAGCACTTTTGGTATGCGTATCGAGCCGTCTTGTTGCTGGTTGTTCTCCATAAGGGCAACCATGGTTCTTCCTGTGGCTATTGCAGTTGAGTTAAGCGTATGTACAAATCCTTTTGGTGCAGTGCCTTCTTTTTCACGGAAGCGTATGCCCAACCTACGAGCCTGATAATCTGTACAGTTACTACAACTAACCACTTCTCGATAGGTACCTTGTGCAGGCATCCAAGCTTCGAAATCGTATTTCTTCGCAGCAACATTGCCTATATCGCCTGTGCAAACATTCACCATTCGATAAGGCAACTCAAGTTTCTGCAAAATATCTTCGACGTTTTTGGCTAGCTCTTCATGCAATTGCCACGATTCTTCAGGATTGCAGTAAATGAATTGCTCAATCTTATTGAATTGGTGAGTACGAAATATTCCTCGTGTATCTTTCCCATGGGCACCAGCTTCTTTGCGGAAACATGCGCTTATCCCAGCAAGTTTAAGGGGCAACTGATCCTGTCTAAATACTTCGTTCATGTACATACCAGCCATTGGATGCTCGCTAGTTGCGATAAGATAAAGGTCCTCATTTTCTATCTTGTAAAGCACATCTACAAAATCATCAAGTGAAGTTACACCTTCGTAAGGCTCATGTTTCATTAAGTATGGAGGCTCAATCAGGGTATAACCTTTATTCACCATTTCTTCAAGTGCAAACTGCATCAACGCCATATCAAAAAGTACACCGGCGTCTTTGAGAATGAAAAATCTTGCACCTGCAACTTTAGCTGCGCGCTCCATGTCAATTATTCCAAGTTCGGTGCCCAAATCAAGGTGGTTCTTTATCGGAAAATCAAATTTTGGAATACTACCCCAAGTTTTAACAACGACATTGTCATGGTCATCTTTGCCAAAAGGCACAGTTTCATGTAACAAGTTGGGCAGTCTTAAAAGCAGATTACGTGTTTTCTGCTCTTCATTCACTACATCTTTTTCTATGATTGTAATCGCGGCGTCTATTGCTTTAGCTTTCTGAAGCGCATCAGAGGCATCTTTTCCTGCTTTTTTAAGCGAAACAATTTCTGTGATACAAGTCTTCCGAGTGTGTCGTAAATCATTAAGCTTAGCAAGGTTCAAACGCCATTGCTTATCAGTTACAATCAAGTCCTCAAGCATTTCTAAATTTTTCGGATTGCCTCTTTTTTTCAGATTTTTTTGAACTATATCAAGATTTTCACGGATGAATTTAATGTCCAACATTTTAGCTCACGAAACAGACATTACGTCTAGTTTGAATTCGCTATTTAAACTTGCCACGTAATAACAATTATTACTTTTTAAAGAAGCCTATAGAATGATATTTGTCAAATATAAATAATAAATACAAACTATAGCCAAACAGAGACCAGCATACCTTACAGTAATACATTCATCAGAAGATACTATGAGTCTATAGCACCCACCAGAAGCCATAATATGGCAATAAATAAGTTTGATTTATACATTAACAATATAGAGGTGTGTACAATTCGTTTTTGTGTATTTTTTGGTGATTGTTCTTTTCGAAGCAAAAATTTGGGTTGACAAAAAGAAGTCAAAAAATTGCTAAAAACCAGAATAATGCACACCCCTCTGACAATAAAATAATTATTCTATCTATTGCTCGAGTGCAAGCAAAATACTATTTGATTTTAAAATTGACTAAATTATACTTTGGACATTTACTTCAATGACTAGAGCAGCATAAAATTAGTCGCATAATTGTATGAGCCTGTTTCTTGAAAGCTTGCCGGTGATTTGGCAGGCAAATATAGGGAAAAAAGACGCCTTCGCTGCTACCACGGAGAGTTCGTCCACCAAATCCCTCTCAGCCACTGCTACTCCAATATTTTCCCCCAAAAAAGGGAAAAAGGAAATTTAGTAACTATTTGGTTTTAGTCTTAGTCTTTGTCTTTGTTTATGCACGTTTTCTAAGCAGCACTGCAACAACACCAATTACTGCAATGATGATAATTGCTGCTCCAATGATAAGCAAAGTTTAAGTGCTAATTCCATCTCCAGTTGAAGGAATTGGAGAAGGCGAAGCTGCTGGTGCAGCGGTTGGCATTGGAGACTCAGTAGGTAAAACAGTGTCTGTTGGAGGAGAAGTAGGCGTGTGA
Source organism: uncultured Candidatus Bathyarchaeia archaeon (assembly GCA_964434745.1). Lineage (GTDB taxonomy): Archaea > Thermoproteota > Bathyarchaeia > Bathyarchaeales > Bathycorpusculaceae > JADGNF01. Next base: position 6,585 of record CAYSWL010000071.1, read on the forward strand.
ATTACAACTGCTGAAGCGACATTAACACTTACTGCGGTTTCTACACTTTAACCCCAATACGACTCAGAATCTTCAAAGACCACAGTGATAACATGTTTACTGGGATTTTGCTGGAACCCACTCATAGCTATATAGACCGCTGCTTCCGCTATTTACTGTAGCGATTTGTTCAGTATGACCACCTGCATCAGTGGCAAATATTACTATAGCAACACCGGTTGCATCTGTTGGCATTGGTTTTTGCATATAAATATATTTCACCCATTTACTTTGGCTTGCATTAAACATTGCTGGCACACATCTTAATTCGCCGCTTGCAACTTTAGATTCTGCGCCTACATATACATCGTTAACAAAGCCTTGGATCATTATGCTTTGACCAACTGCAACACATGATAAAGGGGCTTAAACTGTTGTTGTGCTTGGGCCTTTGCCGATGCAGCAGATTTGTATATCATAAGTGTTCAAGTATACCATATAACCGTCTGCGATTGGGAGTCCAGTTTGACCGAATGATCCGAGTCCTGGCTAGCCAAGCATGTCCATAGTTCTTGGCCTGTTTCCACGTGTAAGCATCATACTCGTTCGCCTTTCAATGATGGTACGTTAAGTGAATGTTCACTGCTAAATGCATATATTTTTCCATCTGCTATGGCACCAATGAAAAACTGATAGCTGCCCCATGGATTAAGACCGCTATTTGTGCTGTTGCCTTCATCGCCGTTACCGTAAGGTCACAGTATATTGTCTGATCGGGATTCAATTGCATTTATGACTCCGCCGTAGCCACCTACATATAGTACGCCTTCATAAACATAACCTGGAGCTGGAGGATTTAAGACCGCACCGTAGTATTGGAAGCTGTTAAATTCACATACTGGACCCCAAAGTTCGTTACCACTGTCTAGATTATAACCGTACCAGTGCATGTTTTCTTTGTTAGCCATAAAGAATACTCTATTTTCTGCGTCTACTTGTACGTTAAAACTACCTAAGCTTGGAGCACCCATGTATGCTACTGTAATGTTGCCTGGAGATGCTTGGTAGTTCTTTAGCCAGAGTTCTCTGATTTGAGGCTTATTGCCCAGAAAGTCAAGATGCAGGCTAACCGAATAAGCTAAATCCAGACAGAGTTGTGGAGGTTCCAATCACAATGTCATCATGTACCACGCTAAGTATGGCGGGTAGAGCAGATAATGGAGTGCATTTGCAGGATAACTGAAGTTCATGCTTATCGCCAATACAATACCATCTTCAACATACGTGTTGTTGCAGCACCACAAAATTTAACCGAGTTATATCATGTAAAAGCAGTAATAAGGCGACAGCGGTCAACAATAGCAATATAAACATACTTTTGGACTGCTATTGAAAATATGCCAGAAAATTTGATATTATTAACAAATATGGAAAAATTTGACAATGTTTGTGAATTTCCCCAGCCACTATCTAGCGATAGCTGTATGGAAAGAGCAAAAATGATAAAATATATCTGCAAATAATTAGAAAGCTCACAGTCGACGGTCGTGCGCCTTTAAGCGCCATTACCAAAGATATTAGTACATCAACTGATACAGCACTTGAAAGATATCAAAAACTAATAACAAGAGGAGCCATAAAACTTTCAATACAAATTAACCCCAAAAACTATGGTATGGTTCAATTCTGGATTATAATATTTCAACCACATCACCAGTAAATTCATCTACAATTGTAGAATTGCTTACGAAAATCCAGATGTAGTAGTAATTACAATAACAAGCAGTGATGACAATCTGCAAGTGACAGCCATAATAAAAACAATAGATTAGATGTTTGCATTACAAGAAGACATTGCACAAATTCCAGGAATTACTAAAATTGAAATAAGTGCAAGAAAAATTCCCGATAGATTGCCAACAGAAAAACAACATATTCACACGTTCTAAAATTTTCACTAAATCGTTAGACATAAAATAAATTACAAATTCAAGAAAAATAAAATGTGTTGGTTATTTATTGATCTGTATTGTTGTCAGATATGTTTTTTATTTTTTGAGGGTTATTTCCATCGTTGAAACCATTCTGGACTTGGTCTCTCCCTCACGTGGTGGCATCTCAACTGTACCGATGGCAATCTTGGTAACTTTTAGGTCTTTTACAAATCTATTTCGGGCTATTTCAGCCACATCGACAGCAGTAGTTATTGCTTGGCCTCGGGCTTTTAAGGTGATTTCTTTTGATGCACCTGAAGAGAGACTGGTTATAATTGCCAAAACATAGCTCATTGGTGGTTTGTTTCCGACGAAGATAACGTCTGCGTTTTCAGTCATTTTGTTTTTTCTCCTTTGTTGTTTGTGTAACGTTGCTGGACTTGTGTGCTTGTCCACGACAGAGCGTTACTAAAAGTATGTATCTTGGTATCTGCCTTATAAGCTCTATCATACAAGTAAGCATACAGTTGCAAAAGGTTTACAATTAAATATAAAATCTATATGCTCAATGGCACGTAAAAAGAAACTCTGGAAATACAAAGTTAGCATAGTAGTTTGAGTTTAATTATCTGATTAAGAAGAATATTTCTACCCAACTTTAATAATCAGAATTGATATACAAACTTAAGAATTAATCATGCTCACAAAAATAAAAATACAAGTACAAGAAAAACTGGCTTCAGTAGCAAAAGTTGCCCACCGCTTAGGTTTAACGCCAAATATGATATCAGCAATCGGTTTTACTCTTTCAATAATGGCAGCTGTAGCCTATGCTACTGCTTCAACTCATCAGACATTACTTCTCTTAGTGGCAGTAATTCTACTCTTAGCATCAGGATTCTGCGATACTTTAGACGGCATATTAGCTCGCACCCACCAACAGGCAAGCCCGTTTGGTGGATTCTTAGATTCAATGTTAGATCGATACGCCGATGTGCTTGTTCTTTCAGGTGTAATTATTAGTGGGCTTTGTAACGTAGTTGCTGGTTTAATCGCATTAGTTGGTTCTATGATGGTTAGTTACAGCAGGGCACGAGCTGAAGCTGCAGGCATAAAAATGGAGTCTATTGGATTGGTTGAAAGACCTGAGCGAATGCTCATTCTTGCAGCGGTAAGTATAGTTGCAATGTTTTGGATACCTGCACTTAATATTGGTATAATAGTGCTAGCTGTATTAGCCAATTTTACTGTGTTACAAAGAGCGTACCATGTTTATAAAACATTGAAAAGAGGAAAATAAAACAGAGAATAGAAGTTAGTTTAGAATCGGCGTTTAGCGCGTGAATGTCGTTCGCTTTCTGCTCGGACCTTCACGATGCCTCGGTGCACAGCGCAAGATACACAGTACCATTTGGTGTCCACCCAAGAAGCAATGTATGTGCCTTTCTGTCTCAGCTCTTTAGCTAGCTGTGGCTCGACGAAAGATACTCTACGTGTGGACCTTTTGGCTTTGTCTCTTGGCACCTGCTGCCCACAATTGGCACATTGAACAAGACTGCTGCTACCTTTGCTTCCTTTTGATCTTCCACGGCTCTTTCTTTTTGATGGCAATTAGTTGAACCTCTTTTGATTTCTTCGTTTCAATAGTTAGATTCCTACCTTATATATCTGCTCTTGACTTTGGTAAAAAATTAACTTTCATAACAGTTAAGAGTTCAAGTTTAGCTATTCGAAATCTACAAAATAGACAAAAACACGCTAGCACATAAGAGATTGTATTAGAGCACCATAAATAATTATTAAAACAACATGGTTCTTCAAAAGTCGTGTAGTCTAATGAAGTTTAGCAACTCTTAAATTGCGCTTTCTCATTTGGTTGACTTGTAAGTCCTAACGCTTGGCTTAACAGTGAGGTTGTAAGATGTCAGAAATTGGATTGAGAACTAGAATGCTTGTAAAAGATGTAATGAGCAGCCCAGTAGTCACCACCTCAGAGAATGTTCCATCCAACACCATAGCTAAACTTATGAGCGAAAACAAGTTAGGCTGCGTAATAGTCAGCAACAAAGACGGCAAACCATTAGGTATGATAACTGAACGTGACTTAGTAGTTAGGGTTCTAGCTAAGAACATTCAACCTGCAAATGTTAAAGCAAAGGACATTATGACTGCTCCTTTGGCCACCATAGAGCCAGAAGCAACCATAAGTGATGCCGCAAGAAGGATGAGTAGACTAGATATTAGAAGACTTGGAGTAATCTACAAAGGTGACTTGATAGGACTCATATCTAGCAAAGATATACTAGGCGTTATGCCTGAACTTATTGAAATAATACAGGAACATTCACGTATTGAAGGCGATGCAAGAGAAGAAGCTGCTGAAACTGAAGAAACGCCTCTATCAGGATATTGTGACCACTGTGGGGTCTACTCTGAAGGACTTAGAGACAAAAACGGACAATTCCTCTGTGAAGATTGCAGAATAGAGTCAGAAAACGAAAAATAACTACATTTTTCGTTAGCCATATTTGAAATAAAGGTAATATTTTAAATAAGTCAATAAACCACACACTTCTTTAACAGCTATTTCATAAAAGGCGCATTACAGTTGATAGTTGATACCGTATTAACGAAAACAAAAGCATACATAGGACAGGACATAATAGAGTGCAGCATAGCTTTTGAAGAAGGAAAAATTTTCAAAATCGGTAATGAAACTAACATGCCTAATGCGGACCAAAAGATTGACATACAGGGTCAACTGGTTTTGCCAGGTGTTATTGATCCTCATGTACATTTACGTGATGAGAAACGAGCTTACAAGGAAACATTTTCTACGGGCACAGCAGCTGCAGCCGCAGGAGGAGTAACTACTGTACTAGATATGCCAAATAACGCACCCACAACTATGAGCAGACAGGCATTACAAAATAGAATGCAACTTGCGACTAACCACATTTTTGTTAATGTAGGATTTTATTCAGAATTCCCAACTAATATTAAAGAAATTGAAAATATCGCCAAAGCAGGCGCTGTAGGCTTCAAGCTCTTTTTAGCCGAACAAGTTGGTGGAGTAAATATTGATGATGATAATGCGTTAAAGGAAGCATTTACAGAAGCTTCAATGCAAAATGTTCCTGTAGCAGTCCATGCTGAAGACCATCATATACTTAAAAAAGAGGTTGATAAGCTCAAGCTCGCCAAACGTGACGACATCAATGCCTTTCTTAAGGCACATGATGAAAGTATTGAAAGTACAGC
>CAYSWL010000072.1:0-11694 GCA_964434745.1 uncultured Candidatus Bathyarchaeia archaeon
CAAGTTCAGATATAAAAGAACTTCGAAGTAATATCCACGTAAGAAAAGACCGTTTGGTTGAACGTGCCGACTCATTAATTGATGCTGGTTCTATGATGGATTCAGATTTGCCTTCGCTTGACGCTTCAGGTATTGCTGAGTACATCCGCTTTGATTGTTGTCCTCGTTACTTTAAGCTTCGATTTGAAGGTGATGAAGAAAAAGGCTGCAAATGGCCTGAAGCTTTCAAACCTCTAAGTCCCTTACTTTATGGTGCAGGCAAGGATTTAGAAATTAAAAAATTTCAAGAGCTTCAAGCTAAAGCTGCCAACTACTATGACCTAAACTATCTTGACACTAGAACTATTAGTTGGGGGGAAGCCTGGCAAGGGTCTATCCAAAAACTTAGAGAAATTATTTCAACCCTCCAAGCTGAAAATCAGGCAACTGATAAACCTGTATTGGTCTATCAAGTTCCCATGTGTGGTTACATTGGTGTATGGGAAATTAAAGGAATTGCCGACCTGCTTATGATTTGGCCAAGCAAAAACGGGAAAATAAAACTACGAATTTTTGAGATAAAATCTTCATGGAAAGAGCAAACAGCACATCGAGTGCAAGTTGCCATCTATAAGCTTCTGCTTTCCGACGGCTTAGGCTATGTAGCCTCAAATATTGAATTTGAAGGCGGAGTTATTAAAAAAGATTCTAATATAGACAAGCTTGATCCTGAAGCACTTCCAAAGTTCAAACTTGAACCTTTAGTTCAAGATGTTCAACGGCTTCTCAGTCGCAAAGGTGAACTGTATAAAATACATAAAACACCTCTTTCACAGGTTGAGTACCAGTTATGCTGGCGATGCGATAACTGCGGCTTTAATGAATGCTGTATAGTGCGTGCAATTGAGAACGAAAATATTGCTTTATTGAATTTGAGTCGCGGTGAACAGAATGCTCTTAAGCAACATGGAATAACCAAGCTAGAAGATCTTGCAAGATTAAAGTTCGTTCCTGAAGCAAGTGATCTACGACCTTTCAATTTTAAAGGTGTAAGAGCCCGTGAACCTGAGAAAGTACAAGAGTTATCAACTGACCCAGTTATTGGCGCTAAGCTTGATCGAATAATCCAGCGCGCACAGTTCATGCTTTACGGTATACGACCTAGCAGCCCTTATGCACACAAAGCTAAGGTTATGCCTTGGCTTACAGGTGCCGGTTATGGTAGTTTGCCTGAAGATAGCCCAGTGGTCGGCGAAAATATGGCGTTATCATTTAGACCTGAAGGTATGATCCGTATTTATTTCCATATCGAATGGGACTATATGCTTGACATTCTTTCCATGATTAGTGCTCGTGTCAGCTGCACCCGATACCATGGTGAGCCTATAAGTATCTCAAAAATTGTAAACACTCTTCCAGATGAGTATAATGAGTGTATTAAAGAAGAACAGCACATGCTGGAATCTTTTTTCATTGAGCTAACTAAGGCAATCAATATTGTAGCTGCAGACGTAGGAAGCCCTGATGAAGCTCCCATTCATCTTTACTTTTATACACGAAGAGAACGCGATCAATTAATGGAAGCAGTGCGCCGCCAACCAACACTTATCACTGCACATGCAGTACGCGATTTATTAGGTCTTAGACAAGCTATTGATCAACCTATGTTTTCAATACTCCAAGACGAAATTATGATTCGCAAAGCCGTAGGATATCATAGCACCGGTTTGATGCCTGTTCTTGAAAGAAGCGGCTTTTTTGATAGCTCAAACTGGATAGCCAAACGCAACGATGGCTCAAAAATTGATTTACGCAGAGTCTTTATGGATGGCTTTTTTAATTATTCTTTACCTTACGCGCGTAATCCTGATGGCTCAATATCATTTATACTAAGCCGGGATGATTTCCGAAAAAAAGAAGGCTACTATCCTGCACGTGCCCGTTTTGGAAACCAAATACCTATTGAATACCTATGGGCTGCAAAAGGCCGTCTAGATGCAAGTAACCAAAAAGGTCTTGCTAAGGTTCTAGTGGAAAAACGTATGTGGTGTGATTGGCCACAGAAGACTAAGCGAATAAATGATGAAGACCTAACATTGTTAGGTTCAAAGCTTTGCATGGCCTTAGAACACATCGAGCGGTCATTGACAATACGTAACAGGCGTTTGGGTAAAAAACCCATAGCAATACCTAAAATATCTGAATTTACCTTAGGTCCAGCAACTCTGGAACGTAGCTGTCGCGAGTTCCTTGACTTAGAATACTTCGCAAAACGTCAAGAACTCTATCAACATTATTCCCTTCTACCCATCCAAAGAGTTGGAACCGGACGATCTATAATTTTCGAATGCACAAATGTAATAGACACTGATAATGACTTCATAATTAAAGGACATATAATCTATGGTGCACTTGGTTTACCAAATTCTGAATGTGTGGCAAATGCCTGTCGCGTAAAAGGCTCAGATGATTCAGGTTCCGGAGATTGGATGGTTGTAACTGAACTTAAGCGTAATGACATGGGTCAATTTGAAGAAACAAACCAACGCTCCCCTTCTGAAGTAGAACGGTCAGCTCGTGCAGTTGTCGATAAAATTGATTTACAGAGCATGGAGTTGACCATCAAAGTAGTTAGTTGGCCTAATGCTAAACGACGTAAATACAGCACTTGGCATAATCTACCCACATCCGATAAAGAAAAAGCTCTTAAACCTAGCATGCAACTTTTTGAAGTAGGCCGAACCTATATTCTTGATGAATTATCCGACGATATTATCTCTGAAAGAGCTGCAAAATGTCTTGACTATGCTGACCAAAATGTCCTCTATTGCCTGCTCTCCGGATTCCTATCGGGAAAACCAGTACTTTCAGAACGTACAGCACTCCCAAAAAGTCCAGCTGAGCCTTTTCTTAAATGGGTAAGCAGAAGACGTTTTCCACCAAAACCTGAGCAGAGTAAACTAATTGAACATATTTTTGGCGCAGAACAAATAGTGATGCTTCAAGGACCTCCAGGCACTGGAAAAACTGAAACTCTGCAGCTAGCAGTGCTAGCACACATAGCCGCCCACCATTCTAAGTCTAGATGCAAAGTACTTATGGTCGCTCCCACCCATAAGGCCATTCATGAATTTGTAACCAAGCTAGCCTCATCTTGGCGTAGCTACTGCAAAGAAGGTGCATCTGACCTTAAGGACTTATGCATATATCGAGTTTTAAGTAGTGAAGTTGCATCTGCCAAAGTCATTGAAGGTGTCCAATATGTCAACTATAACGAAGATGAAGAAGCAGTAAGCGAGCTACGTGAACGCTTGCTCAACCAAGAAAAGATAGTTCTAGGCGAAAACGATACTTATCCTCTAATACTCTGTGTTACTCCGCCTGGACTATATGGTCTAATGAAAAAGATTGGCAACGGTGAACCCGCTTGGGATGAATCCTACTTCGATTTATTGGTAGTTGATGAAGCAAGCATGATGAGACTTCCAGAGTTAATTTTATCTGGTGCTTTTGTAAGTAAGAATGCACAGATAATTGTTGCAGGTGACCATCGTCAACTACCTCCAATTCAAGCGCACAACTGGGAAAAAGAAGACCGACGAACAATCGAAGAGATGGCTTCTTTCTTATCAGCAATGGATTTTCTACGATTATTACGTCACGAAGATCTAGGTATAGATTATATTAAATTAAACCATAAAGCTAACATCCCTACAGAGCGACTAAGTGAAACTCACCGTTGTCACGAGGTTGTAGCAGAATTCCTTAAAGAGTGGATTTACGAAAAAGACGGCATTGATTTCCGCTCTGACCAAAAACAAACACTGACAGACACAAAGCCAACTACAGATGGTTTACGTGTTGCATTAAAACCTGATAATGTTTTTGTGCTTATTTTACACAATGAACGAGATAGTTTTCAAGCAAACCATGTTGAGGCAAAAATTGTAAATGCATTAGTTCGTAGTATTCCTGCCAAAAACGTTGGAGTAGTTTCACCGCACAATGCTCAGCGTGGCATGATAAAAAATTTACTTAACAACGGTTTTGGTGATGTACGTGTTGACACTGTTGAACGTTACCAAGGCGGTGAAAGTGACTGCATAATAATAACCTCTACTGTTAGTGACCCTGATTACGTACGTGCTGAAAGCGATTTCCTGTTAAACCTAAATCGCATAAATGTTGCCATATCTCGCATGAAAAAGAAAATCATAATCGTAGCTAGCACCTCAATTTTTGAGTTCATGCCTCAAGATGCCAAAGACTATGATAAGGCGTTACTGTGGCGAGGAATAGCCCAAACTGTAGGTTTTACTGCTAATCAAGATCCCAAATGGAAAGGCACCTTAACAGATTTTATAGGTCAAAAAAGCTCAAATGTAAAAGTGGAAATCTACACTAAACATAGTTCAAAATAGGTCTTTTAGGTTTTTTATCTTTTGTTTTACTGTAGTGGTGCAATAGGTATTATGTATGGCGTGTTGGTAGTATGGTTTATTATTACCTCTACTCCGTAGACTGATCTAATATTTTGAGAATTTAATACAGACTGTGCATCGCCAGCAGCGAATATTTTACCGTTTTTCATCATAACAATTTGGTCACAGAATCGAGCTGCAAGATTAAGATCATGAATTGCTATTATGGCTGTAAGTTTTTCTTTTTTAACCAGCTTCTGAGTTAAATCCATTACTTCCAACTGGTGTTTTATGTCTAAATTACTTGTAGGTTCATCTAGTAGTAGCACTTTTGCTTCTTGGGCTATGGCTCTTGCAATAAGGACCCTTTGCTGTTCTCCGCCGCTAAGTTCATAAAAGTCACGTAGCGCCAGATGTTTCACATTTAGCATTTTTAGTGCTGTCCATGCTTTTTCAGTATCTTTATTGCTACTTTGCCAAATTATATGCGGTCTTCTACCCATTAAGACTGCTTCTAATACTGGTAGAGTTGAAGGATTACTTATGCCACTTTGTGGGACATAGCCTATATGTTTAGCGATTTCTAATCTGTTCATTTTCTTTATATGCTGGGTTCCAAGCATAATGTTTCCTTGTTTTGGTTCAAGTATTTTGTTGATACATTTGAGTAAGGTAGTTTTTCCTGAACCATTTGGGCCTATCATTCCTGTGATTTGGCCTTCTTTGAGTTTTAATGATACTCCACTTAGCGAGGGAGTGTTGCGGTAAGCAAAGGTTATGTCCTGTATTGTTATGTCCATTTCTATGTGTCTCCTGTTTTTTGTAATTGTATCCGCTTGTATGTGTGTTACTTTTTTAAAGAATAGTAACACAACATATAAGTATTACTTTTTTATAAAATCGTAACACCGCGTGATGGCGATGAAAAAACCTATCCTAATTAGCATAATCTTATCAATTATACTTGTCTCATCCATAATAGTGGGCTATAGTCAGAACTGGTTTCAAACTGCAACACAATTCCCACATCCAGAAACATCAAACTTGCCTATAATAACTCCACAAAATGCAACACCACCATCATCTTCCTCAATGAATTTGGTGCTAGAAATTTTTGGTAACGCGAACATGGATGACACTATAGATGAGCAAGATATTGAATATGTAGATAGTATCATCAGCGGTAACACAGCATCAACTAGATTTGCTGATGCAAACAATGACGGCCAAATTAACGAAAGTGACAAAGACCAAATTACTGCTCTTATTGATGGTAATGCAACTTATATTGTCCTCATAGATGGTAATGGAGCTACAATAAGCGTATCTTTACCTGCCAACCGAATTGTGGTTGAATACATACAAAATATTGAATTAATGCGAATATTGCAGCTCGAAAACCAAGTTGTCGGCATTGACTATGCAGTAGAAATGCTGAAAACAAAATATTTTCCAGATATTCCTTCAGTAGCATCTGTTGGAAACATGTATACACCAGACTATGAAGCAGTTCTTAATCTAAATCCTAATATCTTATTGACATTCTCTTCTGATACAGCTGAAAAAGTATCAAAACTATCTGGTGTTGATGTAGTATTCTTAGGTTTATACTATCCAAACGTTACCAGCCCTGAAGCATCAGCATTTATACAAGGTGTATTGAAAGCAGGCTATATCTTTGACAGGGTACCTCAAGCAACAGAATATGCAAAATGGTTACTCAACTTAACAGAAACCATCCGTAGCAAAGTGAGCACGCTTACAGAAAGTGAAAAACATACAGTGTTACTTACAAACTACCCATATGCACCTTCTACAGCAATTAAAGCATATGCGACAATTGATACTCTCGGCCAAGTATGCATTCTATCTGGTGGATCAAATATAGCCGAAACATCTATTTCATATCTAAATTCCTCTGCTGTTAATGTTGACTCTGAATGGGTATTAGAACAAGACCCTGAATACATCTTCCTGCACACAGTCAGATACACTTTTTCAGGATTAATGAATTCAGACCCAGCACAAGGACTAGATGTAAACGACATAACCAGTATAACGCAGTGCTTAGAAAATTATGTGTCCCAACCAGTCTTTGCAAACCTCCAAGCAGTAAAGAACAATAACGTCTACATAATTGCAGGTGACTTTAGAAACAATGCAATGGGTGGAGTGTTAGGCGCAGTATACTTATCAAATATACTATACCCCGATTTATTCACAGATTTAAACGCAGAAGTAATTCACCAGGAATACATAACTAAGTTTCTAAGACTAGATTATGACTTGGACAAAGAAGGTGTATTCCTTTATCCTGGCTTAAGTATCAACGACAATTTGATAGGAATCCCTGATGGGTCTTCATAGAATATGTCATTAAAGAATCTCTCTTTTTTATACTCACGTATGAAAAACTAGTGATGGTGATTGAACTTTAAAGGATCTGGATGGATGCATGGTAGGATTAGTTAATTGGGGTGAGTTGCGCAAGTATGCATTATTAACTACTAATCGTTATGAAGCTAGCGATATAAATTATTGGGATACTCGCGCAGCAGACTTTAACGAAAACACTGTAAACATGGCTGAATTGACTTCAATACAATTAAGTAAGTTACCTCTGCAATTTGACCAGACCATAATAGATGTTGGGGCAGGTAATGGTCGCATAACAATTCCCGTAGCAAAACGCGTTAAATGCGTTACAGCAGTTGAGCCATCCAATCATATGTTAATTTTACTAAAAGAAAATTCTAAAAAAGAAAGAGCTCTCAATATATCTTACTTACCAAAATCTTGGGATGACCTAATTATAGGCGAGGACATTTATCCTCATGACCTTGTAATAGCTTCTTTTTCCTTGTTTATGGTTAATATTGAGAATGCTTTACTTAAAATTGATGCTGCAGCAAATAAAAGCGTTTATCTTTTCGTATCTGCCTCAAAATGGGTAGACAAAGAAATTCAAAATATTGTATTTGGCGAGTCAATCCAAATTTTACCTGATTATATTTACATTTACAACATTCTTCACGATTTAGGCATATTAGCTAATGTTGAAATTAACCATTATGTCCATAAACAAAGTTACGCCAATTTGGATGAAGCACTTAAAAAAATATCTGAAACTTATAAAGTTCATAAAAACAACGAAAATGAACTAAGAAAATATCTGCTCAAAACTTTGATAGAAGATAAAGGAAAATTGTGGCTAAACCGCGATCGGAAGATGGCAACTATATGGTGGACAAAGACCCAATAGTTTCAGATTTCGAGAACTTAGCTACTGAGCACACAGAAAAGCAAAAGTATCGAAAGCTAATTGTGAAGCGTTGGGCGTTCTTAGGATTGTGTTTAATTCTACTTTTTATAATGGTAGGCATTTCTCTTGCTTTAGGTTCTGCATCAATTTCATTTATGGATGCTTACACAGCATTATTTGGAAAGCTATTTCCAGATTTATTCACTGTTGCACCTTTAGCTAATACAGTTGTATGGGAATTAAGATTACCACGAACTCTCTTAGCAATAATTGCTGGCGCCACCTTAGCTATGAGCGGTTCAACAACACAGTCTATTTTAAGAAATGCACTTGCAACTCCATACACGTTAGGCGTCTCAGCAGGTGCAAGTCTTGGTGCAGCAATTGCGATAATATTAGGAAAAGGTTTGACTGAAGGCACCTTTTTGATTATAGGTAACGCATTTGTTTTCTCTATAATTCCTGTATTAATTGTTCTTCTATTAGTAAAACGCAGAGGAGCAGCTCCGGAAACTATTATATTATCTGGAATTGCAGTAATGTATATTTTTTCAGCATGTACAACATTATTGCAATATTTTGCAGAATCAAATGCAGTCACTGCAACAGTATTTTGGTCCATTGGCGATTTATCAAGAGCTGCTTGGTACCAACTACCTTACATATCTATCGTGCTAGCTGTATGCCTTGCCATAAACCTCTGGTTATCTTGGGATCTAAATCTTATGAAAATGGGTGATGATAGTGCAAAAGCTTTAGGTGTTGAAGTTAACCGAGTAAGGTTAATCATAATGATAACAGCTTGCCTTTCAACAGCAACAGTGGTAAGTTTTACAGGCGCCATCGGATTTATCTGTCTAGTTGCTCCCCATATTTGCCGTTCAATAATTGGCAGCGATGAGCGTTATCTTGTAGTATCATCATGCATTTTCGGCGCAATTTTGCTACTGGTTGCAGATATTTTAGCTCGCCGATTAATAGCTCCAATAGTACTACCCGTAGGTGCCATAACTGCATTTTTAGGCGGACCATTACTACTTTATCTGCTGTTAAGAAGGAAGATAAGAAATTAAAATTACCCAATATCCTTTCTTGGTCCCTAGTTCGTTACACATTTTGCTAAACATGAATATTACTGCAAAAATTGTATCTTTCTAAAAAATGTCTTATTCTCCACGTGTATCATTTCGGTTACATTCAGCTTTTGGACGGTATTCTCTTTTTCTAGTTCTTTGCTTATGGTGTCTTTCACATTCTTTTATTCTTACCAGCATCCATTCTGTTTCCTCATAAATACATCCACAAAGCAAAGTTCTAATAGTCAACAATATTCACCTACTATATCTAACTAAATTTGATACTTTTTAATATCTAAGTAGCGAAGATTGCTCGATTATCTTTTCTGTTTTCTTTTTGGGTATTGCATTCTTGTTTTCTTTTTGCTGTTCTTATGAAACCTAAAAATGGGTAGCTCCCTTTTACCCTCATTTATGCTTACTTTCTGCCCTTCTTCAGCTTTAGCCTGCGCAATTTCTCTTCTAACTTGACTACTGCCTAGCGGTCCACGAATAGGCAGGTTTGGACAATTGTGACTTTCAGGTAAACGATGCTGTAAACAGAAATAATTTTGACAATAACTGCACCTATATGGAAGTAGAACCTCTTCATTGCATTCTGCGCATTTATTCATGGCGATTACTCATTATACTTTTGCAGCTTTTCAAGTATTCGTTACTTATCAGTATTATCTTCAATAAGTTCGCTTAATTTTTATTTTTCAACTCGATTACCTAAATTGGTTTATATTGTCATTATTGAAGGCATTGCCATAAACGCAAAAAAAATTCCAAAGTAACAATTAAACTCTATTTGGCAATCGCTAAGCAAAAATCCTTTACCAAAAGTATGTGCTTTTTTGCTTGAAGATGAAGATTTTAATCGTATCATCAGATTAAAGCGATGTGAAGCAGATTTACAGTGGGAAATTGAAGAATGAGGTTATATACTTACTACTGAAGGCACTGATGCTTGTGTATTTAATATAGATAATTATTTAGATGCCAAATTTATGATTTTAATCCGTAAAAATCCCTATCATGGTTTTGTTGAAATCATCGCTCACGAACTGTCTCACATAGCCAAAGGAGACTTATAAACAAAAACAATATTTTTGTTTAGATTAACAGCAAGACATGTATTAAGAATTAATTTTGTAAAAAGGCAAAGTTATGTTTGCAAAGCTCATGTAACTTAGAGGTAGATAACAGTTAGTTATTAATTCTGCTAAGTGCTGATTGTTCCCACGATTGTGATTAAGGTGTTTGTTGATAGTCATGCTCATCTCCAATGGAATTCTTTTATTGATGATTTTGAACTGGTTCTTGAAAGGGCAAAAAAGACTCAGGTATGCTGCATCGTAAACATTGGTTTTGATCTTGATAGCTGCATAAAAGGTGTCAAATTAGCTAATACATATCCTGAACTTTATGCCTCTATTGGTATTCATCCACATAGTGCAAATGAATTTAACGATACGACTTTGAGTACGTTAAAGACTCTTGCAACTAACCCGAAGGTAGTTGCTATAGGCGAAGTAGGACTAGATTATTTTAGAAATCTTTCCACTAAGGAAGCTCAAATGAAAGCTTTTGAAGCTCAACTTTCTTTAGCTTATGAGTTAAATTTACCTGTTGTTATTCATGACCGTGAAGCCCATGATGATATCCTTAAAGTACTTTCAAAATATAACGGCAAATTAAATGGAATTATGCACTGCTTTTCTGGAGACATAAAAATTGCCCAGCAATGCATAGATATGGGGTTCTTAATTTCATTTGCAGGTAATGTCACATATCCAAAAGCCTATCAGCTGCACGAAGCCGCAAAATATGTTGCCTTGGATAATATGCTCATTGAGACAGATTGTCCATTTTTAACTCCGCAGGAAATGAGAGGTAAACGTAATGAACCAAGCTACCTTGTGATGACTGCAAATAAAATTGCTGCGCTAAAAGATGTAAGTATAGATGATGTTGCAGCTGTGACCACAAAAAATGCAAAAACAATCTATCGAATTAAAAACTAGGTGTTATTCACTTTATATTTTTTATATGGCAATTCAAGCATTTTAGCTATATGCTTTTAGACGCGTATTTTTTAGAATCTGTTTTATAATTTTTTCATTCTATTTAGCGTTAATATCCTTGCTTGCTTGATGCATTTTTTTGTGTTTGCTTGTATGTTTAATTCAGAACAGTTTTTATATTATGTATTTTTGATGCACAAAAAGACATAGAAATTTACTAACAGCGGTACCCAAGTGATGCAAAGTGAAAAATGATGGCGATAAAAAAACGCGTTATCAGTATCGTAGCAATTTCATTGCTGTTCATGATGATAATCTCTGCAACATCTTCTATAGCACCATTCTTTGCGAATGCTGCAACTCCAGCTACTTTTGGTAATACAATTGTCGGACCATACACTGACAGGACACCTGTAGGTGATAAAGACTCAGTCATGTACCAAGCTCCTGAAACTGGAACCATGACTTCAATATCTATGTATATTCAAACAGGCGGAGCACTAGTCCGTTACGCAGTATACACTGACCTTAATGGCCAGCCAGATCAACTTATTGCTCAAAGCCAAATAGTGCAAACAACAGAAAATAGTTGGGTGACAGCGCCAATTGAGGCACATATTGAAGCAGGCCAAAATTACTGGCTAACTGTTGCATCTAACAAGATGATCTACTGGAACTATGATTTTGGTGCACTAGCAGGCAATGGCAAACAAACAACAGCAACCAGCTCACAAACCTATGGTGAATTCATTCCATGGGGAATAGCTAAATTCAGCATATATGCAACTTACACACCAATAGATGCTTCAGTAACAACTTCGCCAACAATAACCTCAGAAAGTACAACTGCTTTAACTTCAAATGTAGCATCTGCCCTAGCACCAGTCGACTCAGCATCTAGCAACATTCCAGCAGGCCTAAGCGTAAAATTCCAAACTAGCTTCGAA
>CAYSWL010000073.1:0-11674 GCA_964434745.1 uncultured Candidatus Bathyarchaeia archaeon
AGTAGTTGGATTCTTCTGGGTTAATAGTTCCACATTTAGGACAAAGCAATTTTTTTCACCTTTTACTAATATACAATTATTTTTTCATGAACTGTTTTCTGCCAAGATTTTAAGGTCAAAAAAATTAACCCTATAAACCTTGTTAAATATACTTAGATTAACAGATTATATCAAACTATCTTGTTTGAATTATTTTGCCTTTTTATCAAAAACATAACTACAGTACTTATTATGATGCTTATTGCAGTTGCAGCGATTATGAAAAATATTTCTGGTATTTGATTTTGTTCTTTTATGTATTGAGCTGTATCTGTTGATGTTAATATTAGCGTGCAATTAGACGTTGGATTCTTGTTAGTGTCTGTTGAAGGCTCAGGCCCGATTGGGCTGGTAGGTGTAGACGTTTCCAAAGGCAGATTAGTTTGAGTTGATGTAGGTATTGGTTTTTTTGTAGACGTAAAATTTGGTGTTGAACTTGGTGTTTTTGTTAACTTTGGTGTAGGTGATTTTTCTATTTGAGGTGAAGGATTTGTTGCTGAAGGTATTGGTGTGTGTGTTAAATTAGGTGAGGACAAAATAGGTGTAGATGGAGGTGTTAAAGTTGGCACATTTGGAGTGATGGGTATGGGTGTAGGCGGCAAAGGTTTAGTTGGTGATGTTATGTTGCTATTTTGTATGTTAGCTATAACTTGCCCAGGTGCTTCCTGTTCACAACGTGTTGTGTTAATTATTACAACTGATGCATTTTGCAGATTAATTGGGCATTCGCCTACACGCCAGCTATTTTGCCAATTTGTGCTGGTGCATTCTGCTATGTAGTATGAGGTATTTTCATATTTAACTGAGAAAACTTGGGTTCTTGTATTATGGGGCGTCTGATTAAGATGCACTCCAATATTCATGTGCGATTCATTAAGGTATCGAAGTAGTACAACATCTAACCCTCCTGCCTTAAGTATTGATGCTGCAGTTAGAGAAAACAAATCACAATCGCCTTTTTTCATAGCTAATGTTTCAACTGGGTAGTATACGGGCGCAGTTATTTCGTAAGATATCTGATGAACGAGTGTGAGAACTTGGTTGGTGAACGATTCATCGTCCGTATAGATTTGTCTTAGACAATCTGCAATGGGTTGAAGTGCATAAGGTGTGACAAATTTTGCATAGTTATAATCAAACCAGCATACGTGGCTAAGATTCTGGTAATATTCATTTAACGAATGTGGAACAATAACATTAAGTGTATAAGAAAAGCTTTCATCATAAGGATTGGATAGCTGAAACAATAACGTAGTATCCTCTTCGGCAGAGGACTGCGGTATATTCGAGAATATTAAGATAATACTAAGTATGATCGCTAAAAATAGCTGATAAAAAAGTAAGCTTGACCTTTTCATGCAAGGTTTTACCCAATAATGAAAACCATTTTAGAGCTAAGAGCCTATGTGGTTGCTTAAATACAATAACATTCAAGCAGCAACCAATATTTTATGGCATTATGCTTTTTTAGGCAATACAGTTACTGACGAATAATTTTCTTCTTCAAAGTATTTTTTAGCTACTTCAATAATATCTTGCGCGGAAATAGTGTTTATTATGTTTGTATAGTCAACCAGCGCATTTTCGTTTTCAAAATGGATTTCCATATTTGCAAGAATTCTAGGTAGCTCTCTTGGGCTATCAATTGAACGATATATACCTCCCAAAATGAGGTTTTTGCTTTTAGCTAATTCTGCTTGATTTACAACATCTATCTTGAGTTTATGTAATTCTTTTCTAATTATGGCTTGAGTTTCGCTTACTGCTTTTGTTTTCACAGCGCAATCTACTGAGAAATATCCATAGTCTAAGCCAGACATGTTTATGGACTTAAAATCGTACGTTAATGCCCTTTTCTCACGTAATTCAACAAACAATCTAGAGCTCTCTCCTATGCCTAAGATTGCATCAATTAGATCCAATGTCGGTACATCAGGGTTTTTAACATGAGGCGTTTTTAATCCAAAACTTAAGTACGCTTGAGATATACCTGCTCTTTGTATTATAGACGCTTTTTTTGGGACCCCTTTTTCGATATTGTTGATCTGCTTTGAATTTAAATTAGCATTAGTTTGATTCTGGAACTCTCCTATTGCAGCTTCTGCATCGATAGCAGAAAATTTTCCTGTAATAATAAGAATCATGTTTTGCGGCGTATAATGCTGTTGGTGGGCTCTTTCTATGTCCTTGAGAGTTAACTGCTTTACAGTTTTTTTAGATCCTAAAACTGGGTTTCTTACAGGATGATTTTTAAAAAGACATTTGATTAATGTCTCAGCGGCTTTATCTCGAGGATTATCTGCTGCTTCCGCGATTTCATTGAATATAACTTTGCTTTCTAAATTCATTTTTTCATCTTCAAAAGTGGTGTCAAAAAGTAATCTTGAAAGAATCTTTGATGCTTGTGCGATTTTACCTGAAAAAATATCTATTGTGCAAAGAGTATACTCATCAGATGATTCTAGACTTGAACAACCACCTAAATGTTCAATCTGGTTATGTAACTTTATCCTATCTTGGGATCCACCTACTATCATGTGTTCAAGAAAATGTGCACAACCAGCTTTATCTTTAGGATCATTACTTGAACCATATTTAATTCCCACTGAAATTTGTGCTGTTAATCCAGTTGAACGTGGATAAAAAAGTATTGTTAGTCCATTTGAAAGAATTTTTCTTTCCCAAGAAAGACTATTATGCATGCTTAACATGAATAGAATTTGAACCTAAAAAGCCTAATCACTGGTCCTTATCTGTTTCTGCTTTTAGATACTTATCTAATTAGCATTTATTATGTGACTGTATGATGTTTATACTAATGTTTTATGAATATTGTATGCCTCCTTATTGCTGGAGGTAATTTTATGCCCACATTTATTGTTAATTCTGCCATTTTGCGACCAAATACAGACCCAAAGGCATGTGCGGTAAATACAAAAGAAATTTTTAACCAATCTGGAATAAAAGATGTAAAGATGCAATCGTGTTATTGTTGTTCAGAACAAGGCAGAACAGTTTTTATCATGCAAGGACCAAGTCAAGACGCAACACTTGAAGCTTTTAAAAGAATTAATGTGCCTGTGGAATCAATCATGGAAGTTGAAGATGTTACGCAACTTCCAAAATCCGCTCAGTCGATGTCTGAAAATTCAGCTTCATCAAAAACTTCAGCTCTGCGTAAGAATGCACCTTTAATTGTAGGTGGAGCGGCCGTAGCAGCAGTTGCAACCGCTGCAGCTGTAGCAGTAGTTACAAAGAAGAAGCAAGAATCAAATAAGGGTGAAAATGAAGCTTCACTTGTATCAGACCCGTTATAGGGTACAAAATTTTCAAGTCACTATATGTATTGTATGTTAATTCTTTTTTGTCTCTCTTTCTTTTGTTTTTATGCTATTCGATCTTGATGCTTTAGAAATGTAGCTTTTTTGATTTACTTTATTTACTATATTATGCAAAATTAAGTTAGCTTTTTCTACGAAAGAATATGTTAGTTAACTAAGCGGTACAGCAACAACGTGTTAGTAAATTTTCCGTTTGAACATTTTTCTATTCTATGCGATATCTGGTGGCGTATACAATCCTGTAGCCTCTCTGTGTAACTATCTTTAGATGTAGCTTTCCAGTTAAAAAATTTCACATAACTATTTTTCTTAAAAATACTTTACTAACAAGCTGCATAAGGGTAATTATAAAAATTGACATTATAGCAAGGTAAACTATTGTAGCATCATTTGTAGTGCAGATTTTTTGCTTTTTAGAATGTGTTATAATTTCTAAATAGGTGTATTAAGATCTTATTTTGTAACTTATTTGCTGTTATTTCGCAAGTTATTTAAGTTATATATGTTATTTATTGAAAAATTTAAATATAGTTAACTGTGAACTGGCTCTAAATGTAGGCTGCATTAGTAGACGATATGTAGTATGAGCAAAACAACAATAGTTGATGAAATTGGTTCTCAAAAAAGATTATTTATTCCATCTGTAGCTATACCTGCGCTTGCAATAGCATTGTCCAACACGATACTGACTTTGCTTATATTGGAGATTGCGTTAACATTTCAAGTTCAAGAAGGTGTGGCTGCTCAGCTTAAAACTGTTAATTCTGGAGCAGAGTTAATATTTGGTCTGATAGCTGGATTTTTAGCTATTCGATTTAAACATAAATCGTTATTATTATTTGGTTTACTGCTTGTTTCCATTTCTGCTATAGGTGCTTTCTTTGCTCCAACTTTGAATTTGATGCTTTTATTTTCATTTTTAGAAGGTTCGGGGACTGTTATCTCAACAATAATGGCACTTACTATAGCGGGTGATTCCACTCGTTTGGCAAAAAAGAACAAAGCTGTAATTTCTATTGTAGCTGCAGGTTTCGTTTCAATTTTTGCCGGAACCATATTAATCAATTTTATAGCAGACTTTAGCAGTTGGCGTTATACTTTTTTGTTGCTCGTATTACCTATTTCGATTATTGGGTTGTTGTTAGTTTCTTTCAATATCCCAACCAAAAATTTGGCGCCACATCGATTTACAGTTGACAAAAGAGCTTATTTTAAGCCCTTTAAGTTAGTTTTTTCAAGTAAATCTGCAACTTCCTACCTAATTAGTAATTTATTTTTCACCGGCGCAGGAAACGCCGTTTTTATAATTGCTTTTTTTAGACAACAATTTCTACTACCAAGAGATTACGTAGTTCCAATAATTCTGGTAAGTGCATTGCTATATCTAGTAAGTAGCTTTATAACCAATACATTGGGTGCCAAATTTGGTATAAAAAATATGACTGTGGTTGGTGCTTTAGGAAGTGGAATTTTGCTAATATGTATGTTCTCAGCTACCACTCTCTGGATTGCAGCTACAATAAATTTTATCCAAGCATTTCTTACTGGAATGGCGATTTCATCATATCCCTGCTTGGCTATTAATCAGATTCCAAGCTCACGGAGTACAATGATGTCCCTTATGCGTTTATTTGCAACTGCGGGAAACACAATAGTTCCCGCAATTGGCGGAACTTTGCTTGTATTGTTTTCTGCAATATCTCTCGGACTTAGCTATCAAATTGTAGGCTTTGCCTTTGGAACTATGAATATCCTTGCTGCTATTATTCTACTTTTTTTCACTAAAGACCCTGATAAAACTTTAGTGTAAATCAGTTATTTCTTTTTGTTGCTCACATTTTTCAGCTGTAATCCAAAGTGACTCAAAATATGTTCTAGCCATACCCACTAAACCAGGGTGATTAGAATACATATCTGGTCCAACCCCGCCGCAATCAAAAGGCGCTGGCTTTAGAACTAAACGTACTGCTTTATCATCATAAATGCTAATTAAAGCTGGAACAGAAGTGAATAAATATCTAATTTCAAATAATGGATTTTTAAATAAATCCTTTGAGTAAGTTAAACACTGATCTGTTATTGACGCCTGAGAATTTTTAGGACAGCTAACAATTATTCGAAACTTAACACCTTTAGCTAAAACGTCTTTTATACATTTGTTATTAGCACATATCCATCGGGTGAATCTACTCCAAAGAGTAACAATGTTTATTGTATTCCAATCGATTCTTTGAAGCTCAATATCTTCTTTTAATATAGATCCTCTATATGGGATTTCAATAAAATTGAAATCACCCATATTTTTAGAATTGTATACTTCTTTTTGTTTTTCTGCTGACTTTACCATTTTTGCAATTTTCGTTTTTAGATTATGTGTTTTCTTGTTTCTTTTTTCTAGCAAATAAGCTGTTGCGCTACGCAGAGGTGATGCCCTAAACATTAGTGGTTTAGTTAAAATTTTTTCTACCATGCCTAATTCAACAAGTTCATTTAAGACTCGATATATGTCCGGCCGCGTGACTTTTGATAATTTACATATTTCAGTTGCTTTTGAATTTCCGAGTTGCACTAAAGATAGGTAAACTTTTGCTTCTAAATCTGTTAATCCTAACTCTACTAGAGTTTGTAGTTCTTCTTCTCTCAAATTGGTCGCCTTCTTCTGGGCAGGTCTTTTCTTTTTTGGTTGTGTTTCTTTTTAAGCTCTTGTGTTGTCAGTGTGGCGACTTACAGCGTTATCATATATTCTGAACGCACTCAAGTGTGTAGGCATAAAGGAGTTGAAAAAACGAGCGAGCATTCAATATCTAATCTATACGTCAGAAAGCGCAATATTTTTTTTGCAGTTGCGTTGATTCTGATGCTAGCAACTTCTACATTGCTTTTATGCATGCCATTCGCAGTTGCTGCTAGTAGTGAGCGTACCGTAGAAACAACCTGCTTTGTTTATGCGGTCCCAGACCCTGTAGGTGTAAATCAACTATTGCTTATTACATACCGAATTGACAAGCTTTCACCAACAGCACAGGGTACATCTGGAGGAGACCACTTCGAGGACTTCACCGTAACTATAACAGATCCTTCCGGTGCAGTAACAACTGAGACAGGCTTAAAAACTGACTCAACAAGTACTGGCTGGTTCGCATATTATCCAACGCAGGTAGGAGTCTATAAATTCCAAGCACACTTCCCGCAAACAGTTATTGTTAATGGAAACATAACTTATACTTTCAAAGCAAGTGATAGCGCAATAGCTGAAGTAACAGTTCAAAGTGAACCTATTCCAGTAGTTGAAAATAATCCTCTTCCGACAGGTTATTGGACAAGGCCAATTTATGGTGAAAACAAAGATTGGTATACAATTTCTGGTAACTGGCTAATGCAAGGCTACAATTATATGAGCCGTGCCTTTGGTGCAGCAAGCAGCGCTTATGCGCCCTATACAAGTGCTCCTGATACAGCCCACATATTATGGACTAAACCAATGATCCCTGGAGGAATTGTAGGCGGCGAATTTGGTGACCAAATCTACTTCCAAGGCTTATCCTACGAACAACATTATAACCCACTAATCTGGAACGGACGAATAATTTATACAGAACACGACCTAGCAACAACTAATGTATACCAGACTCGTTGCGTTGATCTATATACAGGCGAAGACATATGGATCCTACCTAACATAAGTATAACTTGCGCCCAAGTGCTCATGACATCTAATCCTAACGAACACGGCGGTGTGCCATACCTCATTGAAACAACAGGAAGTTCAACAAATGCCACATTTAGATTCTACGATGCATGGACCGGACGAAAAGTATTTGATGTCTCCAACTTCACTTGGGGTGGTACAGGAATGTACAACGTTCCAACCCGAGTTGGTCCAAACGGTGAAATACTTTCATTCTACTTCGATTTCAACAAGAAAACTTTGAACATGTGGAACTCAACCAAAGCAATCTACCGTCCAGGCTTCATTGATACATGGTCACCAGCTTTTGGCTCAACCTTTGACGGAAGCGTAGGTGTAGAATGGAGTGTTTCTATCCCTGATCTTATCCCAGGAATGACAATTTGGGATGTCAGCATCGACGAAGGTTTCGTTTTAGCATACACAACAGATAACTCAGTAACACCTTACATCTACACTAACCAAGCTTGGGACATTAGCAAAATGGTAAAAGACGCTAATGGAAAATACCCAACAACACTTGAAACTCTATTCACAAGAAACCGCACCGACATCTGGGAGTCTTACTTCATAATGACTAACATTGGCAGCGGAGTCTATGGTATGTATGATCAAAGCCTATGCCAGTACCATATTTACAGCATTAGAACTGGAGACGAATTATGGGTAAGCGAACCAGATACCGATCCTTGGGCTAGCTTCAACTGGGCATATTTAATTGCATATGATATGCTTTTCACTTCAGGCTATGACGGTCACGTAACCACATATAATGCAACAACAGGCGAAATACTTTGGGACTACTTCTTTGGCAGCGCAGGCTATGAAAATGCTTACGGTACATTCCCTGTGTATTCAGGATTTAACGTAGCTGACGGTAAACTATACATAACTAACGATGAGCACTCACCTGACTCTATTCCATGGAGAGGCGGCCAACTTTGGTGCCTTGATGTATACGATGGAACGTTATTATGGAGCATATCTGGAAAACTGCGAAACGGTGCTATTTCAAGCGGTTACTTTACTACTCTTAATTCTCTTGATGGGCAGATCTATACTTTTGGTAAAGGTCCAAGCAAAACTACTGTTTTGGCTCCTCAGTGTGGTGTTAGTGTTGGTGTTCCGGTTATGATTAGTGGAACTGTTACTGATCAGTCGCCAGGCGCTAAAGATACAGCTGCAATTTCTGATAAAGACATGACTGCATGGATGGAATACCTATATGAACAAAAACCAATGCCAACAGACGCAACCGGTGTACCAGTAAAAATTACTGCAGTAGGACCAAACGGACAAACTATTGATATCGGAACAGCAACCAGCGACATAGGCGGAAGCTTTGGCATATCATGGACTCCATCAGATGAAGGCACATACCAAATTACTGCAACATTTGAAGGCACAAACTCATACGGTGACTCATTTGCAACAACCTATCTTGTAGTAGGCTCAGCATCATCAGCATCAGTTCCAACAGCATCACCATCAACAGCCGTTGAAAACCCAGCTAGCACTTCTACTGAAACTTTGCTTATTGTTGTTGCAGCAGTAGTTATCATTGCAGTCATAGGCGCAGCAGCACTAGTACTAAGAAAACGAAAATAAACCAATAAAAAACCAAACATATCCTACTCTTTCCTTTTTTTGGAAAAAATAATCAAATTAACGGCTGAGAGGGCTTTGGCAGTTAGTACTTAATGTAGTGGTAGCAGCAAGGGTCTCTTCTCTAATCTCTCCTAAGTGTTTACTCAACCAAAGCCCCAGCAAACGCAACTTACTCCTAATTCATTATTTAATAATCAATATGCAAAATAATAGAATCAAGTTACCGACTATGCGCAAAGTATGTATGACGACTATTCCGTATAAGCGTTGTTGGCAATAGTGTTTTTATTCACATTTTGCTTTGCAGATAAACTATAAACCATTATTTTGGTAATTTGCAAAAATTAAGTATTCTAAGAAACCCTACTTCCACAAACAGTATATTTCACTTATTTTCCAATATCAGTCTATTTACATGGGAATATACTTTACTGACCTAAGTTTAGAAATCAACTGAACCATAAATTTCTAACTAAATTTATTATTTATCTTCGCAATAATATAACTTTTCATTTAACTTCACTTACTTATAGTATATTTAAAAATTTACACAAATATTTTCAAATATTTGATTATCACTGTAAAATAATAAATTGAGCTATACGTTAGCGAATCTTTTAATACACTTTTTTAGAAATAAAAATAGATGATGCTGATGTATGTTCTGGCTCAAATTATGTTAACTGGATTTTCTGAATTAATAATAACTCTAAATTTGCAGTAATAGTGAAATAAAATGGTAAAACAAGATTGGCGCTATTTGTTATTCTTATTACTTTCACATCATCCACATGAACGATTACATAGAACTATCCATATACAAATCAAAAAGAAGAATGTATACTTATGCTCCAGATGCACAGGCACTTTTATAGGAATAATCTCAATTCTAATAGCCAACGTTTTAGGATTAAAAATTCCAGTATCCCTTTATTTTCCTCTTATAGCTATTTTACCATTAGTAGCTACCACTGACTGGTTCACACAAAGTGCCAAATTAAGAGAAAGTACAAACAAGATACGCATATTTTCCGGTTTTCTGTTAGGAATCTCCCAAGGTTTAATATTGCTTTCACTATTAACCGGATTATACATAATATTTTTATTAGCTTTAGGCGCGTTTGCGCTCTATATCTTTTCAATATATCTAATTGCTGCTAAGACTAAATGTTTAGATTCCTACCTTAATGAATTAACTCACTCTAAAAGTAATTCTCCTATAGAATCTTAGACTTTTTGAAAATTAAAAAATTTTGTGATCTCATTATTTTATTGGCACCAAATAACTCTGCATGTATAGTGTTTTTTAAGAGTTTAGCAATGCTTAAATCTTCACTTTGCTCACTAGCTTGCTATACGGGAATGAAAAATGACAGTAGAAACAAGACAATATAGCCTTGCAATACTAATAATTCTAGTAGTTGTTTGCTGGCCTGCTGCAATATTATACTACTTCACTAGACCAAAAACTATCACGCAACAAGGATATGTACCACAGCAATATCAACAAGCACCACCACCGCCAACCTACCAACAACCAGCTAGCCGATTCTGTACACAATGCGGACGAACAGTAACAGATAATGTAAAATTCTGTCCGAATTGTGGAAAACAACTCGACTAAATTCTATTCTTTATCAATACTCTAACCACTTTTTTTAGTACATAAAATTAAAATTAATCATTGTTTGCTCAGATTACAGATTGACAAATCAAACAAATATATTTTTACTTATCTGTCTTTTTAAGGACTATGGCCTGTTTTGTAACAAAGTAAAATTTCAAAAATAATTATAAAATACTTTAACTACACAAGGCACCTTAAATTACAATTATGTACTAATGTGAATTGCTATGCAAAAACTTGCATTGTGTACCTAAATGACTTATTTAGTTATTATATTTTTATCAATTGTCAACAGAATATTAAATAATTAGTCGCCTAAAAAGTTATAATCTGCCAAGTAATTAAAATTTTATGTAGTAGGCATGCAAAAATGAAAAATCAGCTTATAGCTGCACTAGCTATTCTGACTGCATTTACTTGTCTATTGGTACTTTTATCGGTAACAGAGAATTATGTAACTTCTAAAGATGTATATTTCAGTGAATTTTCAAAAGATGGCATAGGTTATTATGGTATCGCATTAGATGGGAGTAATAAAATAGCAGATTTATACTTCAGAGTTGAGCATGCTCAGCCTAACTCAAACTATCAGCCAATGAGAGTAGAATGGCAGCATTCCCCTGATGTGGAGATTGACTCTGTTACTTTTAGATTTAGGGTGGCAAGCGGAACAACTATCTACATGCAAACAGACTATCCTGGGATATCAAGTATCCCTTACAGTTTTTCTTATAAAAACCAACATGGTCCGGTATACGAAATAGTTTTAAAAGACATAGGCTCTTATGGCAAAAGTGGAAGCGTAAGAATAGACTTCATAATGAGAAATATTCAAAATGCTTCACAAATGACTTTTGAAGCTGATTTCTCTATGCACTATGTGTCTGCTTTACAGTTATCCTCTATAAAAGCACATGCTCACTTAGATGCCTTAATCCCAACAGATTTACCATACCCAAATTAACACGTAATATCTTTTTACACAATACTGTATAAGAAGCTAAATTGTTAAGTTATAAAAATATTCACATATTCTGCCATTTTTAAAATTACACTGCATAATTATTTTAACGTTCTCACAGAATGATCATCTGAGATTAACGCCTTCTGGTTTATGATAATTGTAAGCTCATTTCTAAAGTATCTTCATCTTCTGATCTTACTTTAAATCCCATCTTATTGGAGAGTTGAATCATTTTGTAATTATCGCTAGTGACAAAGTAATAAATCTCTTTAAATTTATGATCTTTAGCAATTTGTATTGTATATTTTAAAAGTTCTGCTCCTAACCCCAAACCTTGCCAAGTATCAGCTACTATAAGCGCAAATTCTCCTCTATTGTGAGAATGATCAAAAATTAACCTAGCAACT
>CAYSWL010000074.1:0-9151 GCA_964434745.1 uncultured Candidatus Bathyarchaeia archaeon
CTAACCAAAAGACAAGAAACACAGGTTGACCAACACCTACAGGATCAGGCGAAGCGACCACATAGGCGTAGGTAGGAATAGTCTACGGAGGATCGTGTGCAGCGGCTAGAGGCATTGCAGCGAAAGCGGTAGAACAGATCAGCAAAGATAGCAATGCGATAGCTGCCAAATTTTTCTTTTTCCCAGAAATATGGGATAGGGAGTTATTCATAGTTCAATTCATCTCTCCTAGATGTAGCTGATAACGTGACCTTGTCTGTTTATAAGGTTTTTTATAATTAGCGTGTAACATCGGAAAAAACCCATTATAACAGAGAAAAACTTTTATTTTTGTCAATTCTATGCAAAGGGCTTCGGCGGTTTTTAGAGAGAAAAGTCTTAAAAAGAACCTAATTAGTGACCATGTAGCTAATTTTTTGATAAAATATATGCGTGGCTGTTTAGTAGGTAGCATATTAGACAATTAAAGAAATTATGTAAAGAGAATATTATTTTAAGGAAATTTGTAATTTTTCAAGTGATTATGCATTTGCTTAAGTAGGTGAAAGCATAATCGAAGATGATATGAGTAGGTAACGCATAATATTTTACTTAAAGACGTTTATTTGCAGATTTAAATAAGAGGTTTTTACGTTTCAGATTCATTAGCTAATATTGTATAGGTATGATTATTTCAATTATTCTGATAGAAATGCTGATAAATGAAGAATTATCTACACAAGCTAACAGGATAGTGAATAGTTCATGTCTAAAACTTATAAAATTGCAGTTCTCAAAGGAGATGGCATTGGCCCAGAGATTACCGAAGCGACAATAAAGGTTCTAAATGCCATTCAGGAAAAAGCAGACTTTAAACTCGACCTGATTTATGGAGAAGCAGGCGCTCACTGCATACCTACGTATGGAACTAACCTACCTAAAGAAACTTTAGAAATGATTAAGCAAACTGATGCATGCCTTAAAGGTCCAATGACAACACCTGAAGAAGCAGGCGCACCAGTTAGTGTAGCTGTAACTTTAAGGCGCATATTTAATCTGTATGCTAATGTTCGCCCTTGTAAGACATTTCCAAATGTAGAAGCTCTTAAGCCTAATTTGGATTTTGTCGTAGTTAGAGAAAATACTGAAGGTCTATACAGTGGCGCGGAATTTCAACTTGCCCCAGGCGTAGGAATTGCTTTAAGGATAATTACAAAAGATGCTTGTTTACGTGTTGTTGAATATGCGTTTAAATTGGCTGAGAAGCGTAAAAAACATCTCACATATATTCACAAAGGTAACATACTACGCATAACTGACGGCATATTCAAAGAAGCAGTTAAAGAGGTTGCATCTAAATATCCGACTGTAACAGTAGACGATTTGCATATAGATGCAGCTACTATGCAATTAATTAAAAAACCTGAACTTTATGATGTTATGGTTACAACTAACCTTTTTGGCGATATTATCAGCGACGAAGCAGCTCAAGTTGTAGGCGGCTTAGGTATGGCAGGCGGAGCTAATGTAGGTGATACTTATGGCAT
Organism: uncultured Candidatus Bathyarchaeia archaeon; assembly: GCA_964434745.1. Taxonomy (GTDB): domain Archaea; phylum Thermoproteota; class Bathyarchaeia; order Bathyarchaeales; family Bathycorpusculaceae; genus JADGNF01. The sequence goes on from CAYSWL010000074.1 coordinate 1,527, forward strand.
GTTCGAACCCATACATGGTTCGGCACCGAAATATACAGGCATGAACAGAGCAAACCCAATCTCAAACATAATGGCGGCATCAATGATGATGGATTATTTAGGCGAAACCGATGCTGCGATAAAAATTGAAAAAGCAATTAGAGAAGTACTCGCGGAAGGTAAAGTTCGAACAGCAGACCTCGGTGGAACAGCTACTACTAGCGAAATTGCTGACGTAATAGCTGCAAAAGCAAGAACACTCTGACAGGTTAAATTTGCCTAATAGTTGTCGACGTTTTTGTCGATAACTCTATTTTTCCCTCATAATTTCGTTTTGCGTATACGTTTTCAAGCACTACTTTTTGACCCATTAGCAGGGCACCCGCTACATCTGCATGTTCTCGCCAGGCAGTAACACGTACTAATCCAGTGTCATCTTTGAGTTCAAAAGCAGCAAGTTTTACTACTTCACCTTTAGAGGTACGTACATCGCGAGTTATTGGTAAAGAAGCTACTTCACCTTCTACACATATATCGCCTGAATCTTCTGTTAATGCTGCAAGTTTAATCAGGCACAATTCAGGTTCAGAGACGGTAATATTTGTTGAAGAGTCAACATGAACTTCCAGTTCAGTGTTTTGACTTGGTTTAACACGGGCATTTATTATGTTTACTTTTGAGCCACGCTTTAATTTGTATTCAATCTCGTCTGCTTTTTCATTCCAAGCTACTGCAGTGATTTCACCGGTTTCGTCAGCTATTTTAAATCGTAAAACCTTGCCTGTAGTTTGGTCACTTCTATTAAAGTTTGAAGAGGGGAAAACTGAGGTTGCTATACCGTCTATACTTAGGTTTTTCTGGTCTAAGGTGATTTTGTTGATTTTTGTAATGAATTTGCTTATAGATGGGTAGTCTTCTTCACGTACGTTTTGAGGATTAAGGTCTATTTTGCTTCTTTCGCCTATATGTAGTTCAGGTACACCATAGCGATCTTGTTTAGTATAGCCGTGGGAAAATTTCACTATTTGACCAGATTTTAATTCGCCAGTTTCAACATATGTTGCTTTTTCGTTCCATAATATGACACGAATAGTTCCATCATTATCAGCAATTGTTACGCTGGATAACTTTCCTGATTTTTCGCCTTCAAACATTTTTACAGGATACACTGCAATTATACGACCTGTTACGGTAACATTGTTTAATCCAGCAACCATGTGACCTAGGGAAAGTCTTGGTTTGAAGGTCCCGTCTTCGCGAGGCACTTCTATACCTAGTTCTGCGGCGATCATACGAAGTAATGATGTTTCAGCTATTAGTCCGCCAGTCATATCCTGAGCCGCTGAAAGCCGCGCAAGTAGGCGTTCCTTAGTAATTTCAGGTCTTGAAGTAAGAATTTGATCAATTATTTCTTCAGGTGTCATCTTTGAGCCGCTATGAGTAGAACTGCAAGATAAGTTAAAAGGGTTTATAGAAAAAATGGTGATTACATCAATACCTACTACATGGATTCATGAAATTTTTCAACATAAGGTTTTCAGTATGAATTGAATATAGTTTACATATTGAGATAGAACTTGATCGATAATTATGCCGTTATTAAGTATAGGTAAGAATGTAAAAATGGGTAAAAATAGCTGTACTCTTTGTTATGTATAAAAGAGTATTATTTATGCGGAGACTTCATTATGCCAGAATATGGTTGGCTTTTTACACTAGGTATAGTACTGATTTTGTTAGGTATACTAGTCCTTATTGTAACAAGTATAATGTACAGCAGACGTAGTAGTAAAAGTGAAGATAATGAAACAAAAATAGCAGGAGTAATTGTTGTTGGTCCAGTACCTATCATATTTGGAAATGATCGAAAAACAATCAAAACTGTGATTACTTTGGCCATCATACTTACAGCGTTTGCTATTGTAGCCACAATAATTTTCTATATGTATCTACCTAGGTGATAAAAGTGGTAAAAAATGGTCTAAGACAGATTTATTTACAGACATATGAAGTTAACCAAAAATCATCTGTATTTCCGCTGCTATTTTTTGTCGGGTTGGCAATTATTTTTGCAGGCATTATTGCAATCATTATTGCATCATTGATAAATGGATCAGAAACATCATCGAGCACTGGAATAATAATATTCATTGGACCATTTCCAATAGTTTTCGGTTCTGGACCTATCGCACCTTGGTTAATTCTCATAGCGGCAGTAGTGATGATTATTAGCATAATAGCATTTATTTTGTTAAGAAGAAGTAGAATATTAATAAAGTAAATAGAGAAAATCAACGAAGGGATTATTCTTCGTCTTCTTGATCATCTTTGCCGTAGTAGGCGTTGAGAACAATAAGCGCTAGCACTACAAATGATGTAGCCATTAAGCCACCAATGAGTATTTGGAAGTATCCACCTATGTCCGTATGATGTTCCTCCTTTATTGGATTGTATGTATACATTTGGGTATTTAAATCTAAACCCAAAACAGAGAAAGACACATATTTTTTATTTCTAGCTGTCGCCATCAAGAAAGTATCAGTATAGAACAATCTTGTTTGATGAATTATCCAATTTCGAAAAATAAACTTAATATAGCTAAAAAATTTTTACGGATAGTATAAAACGTAGTTATGAGACGATGCTTATAGGCAATATTGTCTCAGGGATAGAAGTCAAAATAATTATTTTTACACAAGAAATGTTGACAGAGACATATCTCTTGTGTCAAGAAACCTTTACAAGAACCATTTTATCAGAAAAAACACTTGTTTTATTTGTCTGAGGTACCCTGTAATGGTTTACTTTAACCAAAATCAGAGCCTAACAACTAGCTATCCATTGAAAAACAATTATCAAAAGCAAATTAGGACAGCATCGTTTGAACAGGCAAAGTCACTCTATTTACTGATTGCAAATTTAGTACAAAAACAGTATAACATAGAGGGGTGATGTGGAATGTATCAGCTACAAACAGTAAATGTATGTATGAACTCACCTTTTAGTGTAGACTTGGCTTTGAACTGGCTTAATAATTCAGGCATACAAAGTTCTAAAGGTGGTTTCTACGCGTGGTATGATAAAAAAGATGAAAAATATGCATTTTTGTATCCAGAGGTAACTGGTTATGCGATCCAACTTTTCACTAGATTGTATGGTTTAGACAATAAGGTAATTTATTTGGCTAAAGCTATCAAAGCAGGAGACTGGTTGCTAAATATTCAGAAAGATGATGGTTCATTCTTTAGCAAATACTACGACACCACAGAATCTGAGCAACATGATGAGTCATTCTATGTGTTTGATGCGGGTATGATTACTGGCGGTCTTGTTGATTTGTATAAGGTCACATCGAAAGATAAATACCTCAAAGCTGCAATTAAAACAATGGATCTTGTACTTAAACTACAAAATGAGGATGGCTCATTTAATGCAGGTTTACTCGCTAATGGTAAAATTATCGACAAATCACGTTGGTCCCAGACTAGATCATGTCATCTTCTTAAAATGATGTTACCATTGCTTAGACTTTATAAGTTCACTGAAGATAAAAAATATCTCGATTCTGCCCGAAGACTTCTGCGTTGGGGCACTACTCTACAACTTCCAGACGGTAGATTCGCAGTATTTTCAGGTTCAAATGATACGTACTCGCATGCACATTGTTATGCGTTAGAAGGAACCGTTGGAGCGTACAAATACTTTGGTAACACTAATCTAGATTTGGCCATAAGAATTAATCGCGGACTTAGTTGGTTAATGATGGTTCAAAACAGCGACGGCAGCATCTGGAACTGGGAAGGACAACATGAAAATAAAATTAAAGTCTGCGAAACACTTGCTCAAACATTAAGGCTGTTGCTTTTAAGACAAAAAGGGTTTTCGCTATCTGAAAAAGTGTTGGTTAATGAAAAAGTAAAGAAAGGCTTTGCGTTTCTAGGAAAAATGCAACATTTAGATTCGGATTCTCGAATGAAAGGCGGAATTAATTACGGTGAACAGAACGGAAAAATTCATAACACTATCTGTACATGTGCAACAGTATTTGCAATTCACGCAGCATTGTTAACAGAACTTGGAAAAAGACGCCAGTCTTTTGAAGCCATAGTCTAATTTTATTTTTTATACTATTTTTAAGTGGAACTTTTCCATTCGGCCATAAGAGTGTCGTAGAGTTCGTCAGTTTCAGTTATGACTTCATACCAGCCCAAGTTGTTAGCGATTTTTTGTGCGATAAGGTGGTAGCAAAGGTGTATCTGTTTATCGAGTACACGGAAATAGAAGTCATCACAAGTGCAGAATTCTGCTTGGGGCATAATTAAGTAGTCACGTTCTCTACCAACAACAATCCAAGCGATTCGGTTGCTAGGTTTGAAAATATATTTTTTCACGCGATTTTCTTTTAGAGCTTCTAGTGCTTTGGTGAACCGAGTGCCGAAAAGATCGTATAGTTCAGTAAGATTTTTTCCGCTAAGTTTACCTTCTTTTTTTGCTTGACGGCATATTGAGTTTAATGTATCAATTTCGTTAATTTTTGAAGCTTCACTATGTGCAGTGCTATTTACTTTTGGCGTATCCTGGTTAGCGCCAGAAAGATTTGGTTTAGACTCATTTATTGCCATAATTTTCTCATACTTAATTCAAGTTTATTTTTAAGAAATAAATGGGTTTAGTCTATATTGATTTGTTCGCCTTTGGGTTTTTTTGACATTGCGACTTTGGGTAATATGACTTCTAGTACACCATTTTTGTAGCTTGACCTTGCTTCTTTTACATTAACATTAGTTGGAAGCTGAACTTCTTTATAGTATTTACATTGTGGTACGTTAACATTGATTTCTAAGCTATTTTCGGTTCCATGCAGTTTAATATCGTTTTTCTCTACTCCAGGTAATTCAACTACAACTCTGATATCATTATCGCTATCTATGACATCTACTAGAGGTTCACGCTCTTCTCTTACTTGTGGTGCACCTTTGAGTCCTTTTTTAATGTTACCGAATTCGTGTATGTCAGGTTTTCCATCGGGGCCAATTTTCATACTGTAGCCATAAACGAAGGGTCCGAATTCTTTAGCTGTGCTTCCATCAGGAAGCTTGCGTTCTTTAACGTATTCTTTGGGGATTTTTTCGGTGAAGTTTTTGAATTCTGCTTCCATCATTTTTTCCATTTCTCTAAAGACGCGGTCTATGTCGCCAAAGAAAGGGTCGCTGTCGAAAGGTGATCGGACACGTCTACGCTTAGTCCATTCATCAGGATAATCTCCATCTGAAGACATTCTCTATAAATCACCAACAATAGGATGCAGTTTCCACGCCAATAAATTTTATCCTGCTGAAAAACGATTTTACATAAAAATATGTTACTGTAAATATGGATACTGATAGATAAACAGGAATTGTAGTAAAAACCGTGTAGAGTTTTTTACTAAAGACATCTAAACAGGTGTGAAATAACTTATGTGTTTTACAGCAACGTTTGCTTTTTGCTGTATATAATACAAGTGGCAATTTATTGTTTAATTTTTATATACGTGGTAAGCAATCAAGATACAGAGGATAACATGGCTCTCGACGACCCGGTAACTATCGCAATTATAGCGGCTGTAGTAGTTACTGCAGTTTTAATTTGCGTAGTTGTTATCTTGGGCATGCGTCGCCAATATCAAAAGAAAATCCCTAAGCTAAATACAGTACAAGAGCCTCAGCTTAGTTATTCATCCCCGATTATTCCAAGTGTAAGTTCACCTTTTCGCATTACTAAAAGCGTTCAAGCAACTGACGCTGTAAAAGCTAAAGATGAACTAAGGATATTGGATTTAGAACGTGAAATTCTCGGTGACGCCATTCGCCATCTTTATGAAGCGCATGCAGCAGGTAAAATAACTGAAGCAGAAAGAGAAAAACTAGCCAGCAATTACAAAACCCGTATGATGACAATCAAAGATGCCATGGCAAAAGATGAAACAATTGTTGCATTACATGAACTTGAAAGCATGCAAGAAGACCTCATGAAGTTATTTAATGAACGCTTTGGTGAACTTACTGGAAAAGTCGATGAGCTAAGAGGACGCATAGATGTTAAACCTGTTAAAGAGATAAAAATTCAAACAATAAAGCCTTCAAGACCTGTTGCACCTGATCAGATAGAAGAAGAAATCGAAGAAGTTGAAGAAACAGAAAGTGCGACAAGTAAGAGTTCAGAAAAAGAAACAGACAAATTTAAACCTAAAAAGCCTCGTAAAGCGCCAGTTGAACGGCATAAAACTGAGGCTGAACAACGCATAGATGCTATTCGTAACCAGATAGATGAAGTAATGAATAAACTAGGACAGATAGAAATTGAAAGTTAACTTATCACCTATTGAACAAGCAAAACAAAATGCAGGTATAGCCGCTGCACAACATGTCAAAGACGGCTACATAGTAGGGTTAGGCAGTGGTAGCACAGCTGCATATGCAATAGAAGCCTTGGGCGATCGAATAAAGCAAGAGAATCTGCACATACTCGGCATACCCTCTTCATATCAGGCTTTTCAGTTGGCAGTACAGAATAAAATTCAAATTACAACCCTTGAAGAACATCCGATAGTTGATGTTAATATTGATGGTGCAGATCAAATCGACCCTAAACTTGATCTTATTAAGGGAATGGGAGCAGCACTTGCTAGGGAAAAAATTGTCGCTGCAGCAGCTAAACAAACTATCATAATTGCTGATGATAAAAAGTATGTTCAAATCCTTGGCGAAAATAATCAGCCGGTTCCAACTGAGGTTTTACCTTTTGCGATTGGGTTAGTTCAGCGTAAGCTTGAAGCAATGGGTGGAAAAACTGTTTTTCGAGAAGCAAAAGGCAAACTAGGTCCGCTTATATCTGATAATGGCAATGTAATTATAGATGTTAACTTTGGGCTCATAAAAAATGCAGCAAATCTGGAACGTGAAATGAAAATGATTCCAGGTTTAGTTGAAACAGGCCTATTTATTGGATTAGCAAACATCGTGTATCTTGGATCTGAAACTCAAGTAAAAAAGATAGAACGGAAAACAGTTTAATTGCTAATCAAATATTTTTACAATTTTTGTTAAATTCAGTCATTTAAAATAAGAATTATTTAAGACTCTAATGAAGAAGAGTGATAGAGACAATGTTAGTGATTGTAGTAAGTCTAATTATAATGTAGCATTCATTCTTTTAGTGTCAGTTACGATTTTTATTCGTTGATAATTATTGATGTAATAATCAGAGAATATAGGAGAACTATTTTGTAGTGAAATTAGCGTAAGTAAATGTAAGGGCATAGTAAATTCTAAAATTTTAGTTGATAAATCTTTTTTTAAGGCACAATTGAATAGTGGTTCTTTTTAACAAACTAATGAACGATACCGCCGCTTATAGGTATAGATTGAGTAAATGTTAACTCTGATTTTCAATAAAAAGGCGTTGCTGAATGCCCAGATACGGCTTTGACAAAGAAAACTTTAATTAAAGTATGTTACATTGAAAAGGCGAAGTCTTGAGAATGCGACAAAGTTGACGATCGCAAGAACAAGGCACTAGGCATAACCGAATTGGTTTGCCGGGGTAGCCTAGCCTGGCTAGGGCGCCAGACTCATAATCAGATCGGAAGAGCGTCGTGTAGGGAA
>CAYSWL010000074.1:9161-11510 GCA_964434745.1 uncultured Candidatus Bathyarchaeia archaeon
GCCAAACGCCCATATGTCCAGAGGTCGCGGGCTCGAATCCCGTCCCCGGCACCAAACTTTTTCATTGATAAAAATTTATGTAATAACATTAATGTGATTACGTGATAACTTAAATTTCGCCAAAAATAAACACTAAGATAATGATTTTTTGGAAAAATCAATGTTAGATAGATTATACAGAAACCAATCATAAAATAAATGCAATTATAATTAGTGTATTACATGTTAGCTTGTTAATTTTTTGTATATCTACGCAGCACTTAAGCAATGAATAGATGATGTAAACATTGTTTGCGTTTACGGAGTTTTGTATAATTATCATAATTTTTTTGTGAAAAGGGAAAGCTTAAAATTTTTTATATAAATAAGAAGTGATAAATTTTAAGTAATTTTCAAAGTAATGAACTCGTTAATAGATGGAGATAAAGTCTTTATGAGGTTATGTGTTATATGTTGATGAAGTTGAAGTTCCATGGCATCTAATGTTGATTGGTTACAGGTCCTTTTTGAATGTAAAGAGAATGTGAAAAGTAGTATTAAGCCTCATTTGAGTAGTCTTAAAGATCCACAGCCAGATTTAGGTATGGGCGCGGGAGGCGATAAAATGAAGCTTGTAGATTTGGCTGCAGAGAAAGCCATTGTTGAAGTTATGCTTAAGCACGGAATATCATTTACTTTAATTAGTGAAGAATCTGGAATTAAGCAATTCGGGTCAACTCCTGAAGAGTATTTTGTAACTGCTGATCCTATAGATGGAACTACGAATTTGACTCGCGGATTGCCTTTCTATTGTTCATCCATAGCAATTTCATGCACTCAGTCGCTTTCAGGTGTTTTTGCAGCCATGGTTACAGACTTGTATCATGGTACAACATATACAGCAATTAAAGGAGAAGGCGCTTATCGTAACGGTGAAAAAATTACCACATCGACTGTAACGTCAATGGAAGATGCCGTTATAGGATTAGACTTGAATACATATAAAGTCAAAGAGGTAGCTCCTCAGTTAACAGATTTAATTACGGTAACTAGGCATATTCGACACTTCGGTGCTAACGCACTTGAGTTGTGCTATGTTGCTGAAGGGTTAACTGATGGCTTCATAGATATTAGAGGTAAAATCAGAACTACCGATATTGCAGCAGGATTTTTAATTATTAATGAGGCTGGAGGTTTAGTCACTACACCTAAAAATGAGACTATTGATGTTAAACTTGATCCTAAACAGCAGCTCAAGTTTGTTGCTTCAGCCAACTCTACTATTCACAGTACTGTACTAAGCATGGTTAAACCGACAGGGTAGCGAACCATAATGTTTAGGCTGCTGATACCCTATGCTGCAGCATTCATAAAAACAGCGCAAATTAAAACTATGGTTATTGCAGACCCACATTTAGGATGGGAAACCGCACTTCAGCAAAAAGGTATTCATGTTCCAAGCCAAACTCAGAAAATCTTAGAAAAACTTCTCAAATTATTTTCTAAGTATAAACCTGATACATTGCTAATTTTAGGTGATGTTAAATACACTGTTATTAGGTCAGAGGCCGGTGAATGGCAGGATATACCCACCTTTTTTACTCAGATTAAGACACGTATAACAAATGTAGGTATTATCAGAGGCAATCATGATGCAAACCTTGAGCGATTACTTCCGAAAGATATTGGTATGTATCCTGCAAGTGGCATAGTTGTAGATGATGTAGGACTTTTTCATGGACATAAATGGCCTTCACCTGAACTTTTAGGCTGTAAAACTTTAGTTATGGGGCATTTGCATCCAGTTGTGACACTACGCGACCCAACAGGAATTAAGTTAACCCGACAAGTATGGATGAAGACAAAATGTAATGCAGAATCGCTAACACGGATTTTACTGGAGAAAAATCACATAAAAATCCAAGGTACACCACAGCAAACTCTGAAAGAAAAATTCAATCTTGATGCCAATACTACTGAATTGTTCATAATGCCTAGTTTTAACGACTTTTTAGGCGGCAGACCAGTTAATGAAACCCATGTTCGTAAAGATTTTGGTAATGAAGAACTCATTGGGCCGGTATTGCGCTCAACTGCTATAGACGTAGATAATTCTGAAATTTACCTAATTGATGGCACATATTTAGGAACTTTAAACCAATTAAAAAAAATAGCAACTAAAAGAATATAGCAAAAATTTCAAATACGCACTTTTAGCGTTAAGTGCAGTTATTAGCAGATAAACAAAAATTACTATTAGATAATAAGAATTAGAAGGCAACTTGTATAATAAAGTGGTTAATTCGTTTAGAAAAGTTGTGGAGCCTTCGGCGGGATTTGGACCCGCGACCATTACCTTACCAAGGTAAC
>CAYSWL010000075.1:0-11458 GCA_964434745.1 uncultured Candidatus Bathyarchaeia archaeon
TGGGTTGTGGAGCTTGCCAACTTGTTTGTCCACACCATGCAATACAGGTCAAAGGTTACGAGTTCGAAAATGTTCTCAACCGTTACATAGACTCAGCTGCAAAACTTAAAGCCCAAACTAACAAACCGGCAGTTTTAGTATTTGCTTGCCAGTGGTCTGAATATCCAGGACTAGATGATCCTAATAGCGTACTCAAAGGCAAAAACGCTGTTGTCCTAGAAGTTCCATGCTTCAAAGGTTTAGACCCAGTACATATAGTAAATGCATTACAGTGCGGTTTTGACGGAGTATTAGGTGTTATCTGCTCTCCTGAAGACTGCAAAATGCAGCAGGGTAGAGACACTGCAGATCGCAACGTAGGTGTAATGACTGATGTTCTCAAAAAGATGAATCTCCTTGATAGATTCGAAATGGTAGAATTAGCTCCCCGGTGCGAAGGCAAATTCGAATCTGCTTTCAATAATTTCTATAGCAAAATCGCATCCATGCCCCTATGCAAGGTTAATACGGAGGCGAACTAAACGAACAAAATAATTGCGAAAAAACAACTTGCACATAAAGAAACCCTCTTCGAAGTAGAAGCTCCAGATATCGCTGCTAAATCCCAGCCTGGTCAATTCCTTATGGTTGTTGCTAACGAGAAAAGCGAACGCATTCCTTTAACAATTTGCGGCTATAACACTCAGAAAGGCACAATCTCTTTTGCTTTCCACGAAGTTGGTAAAACCACCAAAGACCTCGGCTTGCTCAACGAAGGCGATAACATCCTAAATATCACTGGTCCTCTAGGCAATCCCTCGGAAATAAGAAACTTTGGTAAGGTACTGTGCGTTGGCGGCAGTATAATGATTGCTCCTTTGCTACTACAAGTTAAAGCCATGAAAGAAGCCGGCAACCACGTTACCACAATATTGGGTTGCAGATCAAAAGAGTTCATGTTCATGGAAAACGAAGCTCGCGCTATGAGTGATAAAGTGTATGTTGCATCAGATGATGGCACCTACGGCTATAAAGGCTTAGATTTTCTAAAAGAATTACTTGAAAAAGAAAAGTTTGACCGCTGCGTTGTTATGGGTCCAGTAGTAATGATGCGTGATGTTAGCGAAATTACCAAACCTTTCGGTATACCTACAATCATAACTTTAACACCTATCATGATTGATGGTATGGGTATGTGTGGGGCTTGCAGAGTTACCGTCGGCGGAAAAATGCTATTTGGATGCGTTGATGGTCCTGAATTTGATGGTCACCAAACTAACTTCGAGGAACTTATACAGCGCCAACGAAGCATGCTCCCAGAAGAGCGCTTAAGTTCAGTATTGTGGGAAATGAATCACCACCACGATAAGCATGGAGGTTGTAAATGTGGCAGAAACAAAGCCTAAACCAAAAATTCAAAAAGAAGCCGTAGAGATGCAAAAGCAGGAACCTAAAGAGCGTGTTAAAAACTTTAGCGAAGTCGCTTTAGGATACACTGAAGAAGAAGCTCAACAAGAAGCAACACGATGCTTGCAATGTGTAAAACCGCAATGTGTATCAGGCTGCCCTGTAGGTGTACCCATACCTGAATTCATTAAATGTATAAAAGAAAAGAAATACGCCGAAGGCATAGCTACTATCAAATCAAAAAATGCTTTGCCTGCTGTATGTGGTCGAGTTTGCCCACAAGAAGAACAGTGCCAAAAAAGATGCGTAATAGGTAAAATTGGTCAACCCGTAAGTATAGGTCGTTTAGAACGATATCTCGCTGACTGGGAACGTGACAATAGTTTTCAGATGCCTCCAAAAGCAACTCCAACAGGCAAGAAAGTAGCTATAGTTGGAGCTGGCCCAGCAGGATTAACTGTAGCAGCAGACCTTGTTAAACTTGGACATGAAGTAACAATGTTTGAAGCTCTTCATGTTGGTGGCGGCGTACTAGTTTACGGTATACCAGAGTTCCGTTTACCTAAAAAAATAGTTCAAAACGAAGTCAACTATGTAGAAAAATTAGGCGTAGACCTACGTTTGGGCAATTTAGTCGGTAGAACTCAAACAATACCTGAACTAATGAAAAACGGCTACGATGCAGTCTTTATAGGCAGTGGCGCTGGTTTACCTCAATTCACAGGTTGCCCTGGAGAAAACCTAGGTGGTATCTATAGCGCCAACGAGTTTCTCATCCGCGTTAACCTAATGAAAGCTTACGCCTTCCCAGAATATGACACTCCCATACGTATCGGCAAAAATGTTGTAGTCATAGGTGGCGGTAACGTAGCTATGGACTGTGCACGCAGTTCAATGCGACTAGGTTCCCATGTATGCTTACTCTATAGACGTTCACGAGATGAATTGCCCGCAAGGCAAGAAGAAATCGAAAACGCCGAAGAAGAAGGTCTAGTCTGTAAGTTCCTTGCAGCACCTTTAGAATTCTATGGTGACGAAAAAGGCTGGGTTAAAAGCATGAAATGTATTGCCATGGAACTTGGTCCACCTGATGACAGAGGCAGACGCAGCGTTAAAGCGGTCCCTGGATCTGAATTCGTCATGGATGTAGATACAGTAATTATCGCGATTGGCCAAACACCTAACCCCATTATCCAACGAACCACCGACGGCTTAGAATCCGATCCACGCCATGGTACCATCAAAGTTGACGAAGTTGGCAAAACCAGTATAGATGGTGTTTATGCAGGCGGAGACGTTGCCACAGGAGCCGCAACCGTTATTAGCGCAATGGGTGCAGGCAAAAAAGCTGCCCAGGCAATTCATGAGTATCTCATGAACAAAAAATAGCTTTATGACATCTTAGAGGCTTTAGCCTCCCATTTTTCCTATATTCAAATAATCTCTCTTTTTAGATCACTATAAGTAACTAAATAACTTTAATTTATGCTAACTTTTTACATTTTTCTTCGTATTTTTCGAAATTAGGCTATACTGATGATATTTTGTTTATCCGGTTCGCTCATTTAGCACATGCTGGTTATTTTATACATTGTTTTATGTCGAAAAAACTTTTGTTACGCTCTACTAAAATGGGTGAATCTAGCCAAGTTCCAACTTTTCTAGCTGCAGTAAAACTTGCCCATGCCAAAGCACCAATAAGTTTACCATCCTCGGGAAAATGTTTTTTGAAATCCAACACAACTTCATCTTTTACATCATGTGGTGATAAGGCTGTTAACAACGCCAACTCCGCAGCCGCCTGCAATGGCGCTTCAAGTCTACTAATGGCATCTTCACTCCATGCAAGTTTAAGTGCTGATGTTTCACCACGCCACTCGTCAATTTCTTCCTTGACAAAAGAACGTACCTTTGCTGGTAATGCGTACTCTCCAGCTTCTTCAACTGCCAATGCAAAACAAGCATATGCATCCGCAACGTTGGGTGCAGACTTAGCCCATCGCAAGTCATTTGGTAAATCTGTTTTAGATAAAAACTTAGCTTCTCCAATCTTCTTTGGCTTGCTAATGGCTTTCGAGAAGATGTTAGTTGCAAAATACTTTAACGGTCCTTTTAACCATCGTTGATTTGATAGCAAAGGGGCATCGCATAGTAGTATTGTTGCCATGCGGTTAATATAGTGAGAAAATACTGCAGTGCCAACTATTTCCGGAACTTGTTGATGAGAACAAGGTTGTGCGTTTAGCATGGCTGACTTGGCAGAACTTGTTGTTTTTGCCCAATCAGTAAAAAATTTGAGTTTTTTATTAGTAATTTGTTCAAATTGGCCTTTTTTAATTGCGATAGCTGCCTCTTTCTGTCCAGACGAAGATAACATTATCGTATGCATATCTGTACAATAGCTACATCCATTGGTCCGTGAAATTGCTGCAGCTATAGCTTCTTTAAACTGCCTAGGTACCTCTCCTACTATCTCTGTCTCTCTGCAAACCATCCATATTCCTGACAATAGCTTGGGTATAGGTGAATGAATTAGAAAATACTCTGAGATTATGCCAAAATCCTGCATAACTTGTGTATATACATCAGCAACTGTTCCTTGAGCTAAATTTGGTCTTAGAGGTTGGATGTATTTTATCAAAGATTTTTACCCCTTTTTATGGTGAACTATGCTTAAAGTGTTATTAAATGTTCAATTTTGAAACTACGTAAACGTTTTATTATTTCAATTTGCAAATAAGCTTTGCTATATTCCGCGGTTTGTGAAGTTTTTCTCGAAAAAAGTTATTACTTATGTTGAATAAATAAAGTTGGCAGTAATAAAATGGGTACCGCTAAAAACTGTGTCAACTTGCATTCTAGTAATTTTTTTAATAATTCGAGTTGCAAAAAAGTGCCACTGTATGAATTGCTTAAACAAGCTGCAAAATATCATCCACAAAAAACTGCTATTATATATTTAGATAAAGAACTCAGCTATGAAAAATTAGACGAACTTTCTGATAGGTTTGCTGCTGGGCTTAAAACTCTAAACGTTACCAACGGCGATTGTGTAGCTTTATTTCTTCCAAATAGTCTGCAATTTGTAATTTCATACTATGGCATACTTAAAGCTGGCGCGGTTGTAACTGCAATAAATCCCTTACACCGTGAATTAGAAGTTGGGTACCAGCTTGCTAATTCTGAAGCAAAAGCCGTAGTTACCATAGACTCACTTTATCCAATCGTAAATACTGTTTGGCAAAAAACTAATCTTAGAACAGTTATACTTTATAGTTCAAATAAATCTTCTCAAATTAAAAGCCAACCTTTTACCAAACCAGCAATATGTGACTTTCAAAGCTTACTTAACACTCGAATTTCCTCTTTAAAAATAGACGTTAACTTTGATACTGACTTGGCAGCTTTACAATATACTGGTGGAACCACAGGTACTGCAAAAGGTGCAATGCTTACACATGAAAATTTGGTTGCTAATGCCGTTGCATTCGCAATTCAGATAAAAGGAATCCCAGAAAAAGATGTTTTTCTCTCAGCGTTACCCTTATCACATATTTACGGTTTAACCACTAGTCTAAATGTACCCGTTGTACTAGCTGCAAAAATAGTTTTACTTCCACGATTTGAATCTTCAATTGCCCTAGACGCCATCCAACAACATCGCATATCAGTATTTTGCGCTGTCCCCACAATGTATAATGCTATACTCGCTAACCCAAAGTTATCTAGATATTGTTTATCTTCTCTTAGAGTATGCATCTCAGGTGCTTCTCCACTTCCACCTCAGATTCAAAAGAAATTCATACAAACTACAGGAGAACTTTTAATCGAAGGTTATGGCTTAACAGAAGCTTCACCTGTAACCCATTGCAACCCTGTCGATGAATCCCTTCGAACCGTAACTATAGGCTCGATAGGTTTACCTTTGCCTAGCACCGAAGCCAAAATTGTTGATACTGAAACTGGTACAAAAACATTGTCTGTTGGTGAAGTAGGTGAACTCATTATTCGAGGTCCACAAATAATGAAAGGCTACTGGAAAAACCCTCAAGAAACTGCTATCGCATTACGAGATGGCTGGCTTTATACTGGTGACCTTGCCAGCAAAGATGTCAACGGCTATTTTTACTTGGTTGACCGCAAAAAAGAATTAATCAAATATAACGGCTATAGTGTTTATCCACGCGAAATTGAAGATTTACTTTACGAACATCCTGCAGTAAAACTTTGCGCAGTTATAGGAAAACCTGATAAAATTTTAGGTGAAGTTCCTAAAGCATTTATTGTACTCAAAGATGGGTTAAATGTCTCGGAAGAAGAAATTAAATTCTTCATTAACACAAAATTAGCACCCTATAAAGCATTGCGATTAGTCGAATTTCGAAAAGATTTACCTTTAAGTGCAGCCGGTAAGATTTCAAAACAAGCTCTTAAAAGTGAAGAAGCTAAAATTAGTCAATTCTAACTGGCTTATTGTTTTATTTGACGTTTTAGACCGATTGTTTTTGTGCGATAATTGTGTTCCATCCTGAATTGTTCTTAATAAAAAATTTAACATCTTTAAAACCAGAAGTTTCCAGCATAGCTTTAATATCTTCCAAAGTAAACAAACGCAAGTGGGTGTTCTTAATCATTTCAGCATTCTCAACATCATATATCCCATCTTTTATAACTTCATTTACCATTAACAATTTACCATTCGGCTTTAGTATCCGTTTTATTTCTAAAAATGCGTTAGGCAGGCTAGGCCAAAAATAGTATGTCTCGCATGCTGTCACTAAATCAAAAAAATCATGCATAAAAGCTGTCTTTTCAACTGAACTTTGAAAAATTTCCACACGATTTTCTTTGATCAAATTCTTATTAACTTGTTTAGAATATTTTACCATATCTAACGAGTAATCTATACCAAAAACTTTCCCCTGTGGTGCCATCTGAGACAAACGGTGTACTGTTTTACCTCCTCCACATCCTACATCCAAAATCACTGCATCAGGTGCAATATCTACAAATTTTAGACCCCATGTAGTAAGAGCGGTGTGCTCATTATTCATTAATGCTGCTACAGCCCTGCCTTGAATGCCTGTAGGACACCGAAACTGATCCATAAAGCTCAATTCTCTTCACCTATTTTCCCTAATTCGCTCAGAGCAGCATATAAAAAGTCAATAACTTAACATTTGCCATTGATATCATAATATTTAACTCATTAAGAAGATGCTTTTTCGCAGTCACAATTTATATGAATTCTTACTTACACTAATTTAAGAGTGCCTAAGTTGCGTGTAAAAATTACCGTTACTGGTATTGTTCAAGGTGTTGGTTTTCGACCTTTCATTTATCGTATTGCTGCGAAAAATGGATTAACAGGGTACGTACTTAATAGAGGTGACGCTGGAGTAGAAGTTCTACTTGAAGGTCAACATGCTTCAATAGATAATTTTCTACACAACTTGCAAGAACAAAAACCTCCACAAGCACGAATTTACAGTATTAAAAAAACTATTTTGCCAGGACAAAAAGAGTATTCCAATTTTGCCATTATTCGTAGTTCATCAGTCACTGAGCACGCTGGATCAGTAGTTCCACCTGATATTGCCATATGTAATGACTGCTTAAAAGAGCTACGCAATCCAGCAGACCCACGATATGAATATTTTTTTATAACATGTACTAATTGCGGACCAAGGTTTACTATTATTGAGAAGTTACCTTACGATCGTGAGAATACTACCATGAAAGATTTTCCTCTTTGTGGTTTTTGTCAAAAAGAATATGATGACCCAATTAACCGTCGGTTTCATGCGCAAACCATAGCCTGCCCAACCTGTGGACCTAAAGCATATTTGGTCAACAGTATCGGCAAATTAATTGAATCCTCAGATCCAGTACGTAAAGCAGGTAAACTCATTAGTGAAGGTAAGATTATCGCAATAAAAGGGTACGGTGGTTTCCACATTGCATCATCTGCAACCAAAGAGAATGCATTAAAACGTCTACGAGCCTCAAAACAGAGGCATGCTAAACCTTTTGCACTTATGGCCCGAAACCTTGATGCAATCCGGTCTTTTGCTGAGGTCAACCAAAAAGAACAAGACCTTCTTGTTTCACCTGCACGACCTGTAGTGTTACTTAACAAAAATATTAAATTCAATTTATCTAGCCAAGTTGCACCTGATTTACATAACATAGGTGTTATGCTTCCTTATTCAGCAATGCATTACATGATATTTGATCAAATTCCCGATCTAGCATTTGTGATGACTAGCGCCAACCCTGCCAACCAACCCATCATTAAAGATAATCAAGAAGCTCTACAACTTTTAGGTAATACAGTAGACTTCTTTCTGTTCCATAACCGAAAGATTGCACAACGCTGCGATGACTCTGTTATGCGAGTACACGAAAACCATAGCGTGTTTATTCGCAGAAGCCGTGGTTATGCTCCTGCACCTATAAAGCTTAAACAGAAAGCAAAACACTGCGTTCTAGCTTTAGGGGGTGAACTCAATAATACAATCTGCATACTTAACGGCGATAAAGCCTTCATTAGCCAGCATATAGGTGATATAGAAAATATAGAAACTAGGTCCTTTCTTCAAAACGCCACAGATAACCTCAAACATTTAACTAACACACATATTAACGCTATTGCTTGTGATCTACATCCAAATTTTGTAACAAGCATCTTAGCACAAGAACTTGCTGAGCAAAATAATATGCCGCTAATCCAAGTACAACACCACCATGCCCACATTGCAGCCCTAATGGCCGAGCATAATCTATCTGAAATAGTCGGTATTGCATGTGATGGATATGGCTACGGATTTGATGGTTCAGCATGGGGCGGTGAGGTACTTTTATGCACACACGACTCATCGAGCTTCAAACGCGTTGGTCATCTTGAATCACAACCATTACTAGGTGGCGATGTGTCAACTCGGTACCCACTAAGAATAGCTGCCAGCATATTAAACAAGAAAACCAACATAGATTCCTGGCTAATACATAATAGTAGATATCTACCACATGGCGAAACAGAAGCTCATCTTATATTAATGCAACTCAAAAAAGCTAACTGCATTCCTCAGACCACAAGTTTAGGCCGAATTTTTGACGCCGCTTCAGCTATACTTGGAGTTTGCTACGAGCGGACCTATGAAGGTGAAGCTGCCATGAAACTTGAATCATGCGCCGAAGAAGGTGAAGACGTTTTAGACCTCCCAATAATTATGTGCGGTGATGTGTTGGATACTTCTCTGATGATTCGCGAAGTCTATGAGAACCGCGATAAATTTCCAGTAGCTGATCTAGCATACTCAGTACATAGCTATCTAGGTAAAGGTCTGGCAAATCTTGCAGTAAGTAACGCACAAGAGCAAGGTATTCATGCAATTGGCCTTTCAGGAGGTGCAGCAGTAAACAAATTACTGGCTACAGTAATGCGTGAAGTAGTTGAGTCTTATGGACTGCAATTTTTTGTACATGAGTCAGTTCCAGCTGGAGATGGCGGTGTTTCGTTTGGACAGGCAGTTGTAGGTGCATTCGACAAATTTTAAACCAATCCCTTTTTATCGGCCCAAAGACCTGCCTATACTGTTGACCATTATGTGTTTGGCAATTCCAGCCCGCGTCACAACCATAAGTGGCGACAAAGCCCAAGTGGATTTTGGCAAAGGCGTTCTAAGAGAAGTTAATGTATCGCTCGTTGAGGTAAAAGTTGGTGATTACGTCCTAGTTCATGCAGGCTATGCCATACAGACAATGAACCAGAAAGACGCTCTTGAAACACTTGAATTATGGAACCAAGTCCTTGATGCAGGACAAGAATAAATGGAGGCTCTACCAAGCATTGCAAAATGTGAATTTTCGCGACCCCGAAATGGCAAAACGTATAATTGTAAAAATAAACCAGTTAACCCCAAAGAATAGACCTATTAAAATTTGCCATGTTTGCGGTACTCACGAATGGACAATTTCACATTTTGGAATCCGCAGCTTGTTACCTGATAATCTTGAGGTAATTGCTGGTCCTGGGTGTCCTGTATGCATTTTACCTGCCTCTGAAGTAGATGCAGCAATAACATTAGCTAAAAAAGATGTAGTAATTACCTGTTTTGGTGATGTCTTACGGGTTCCCGGTTCCCACGGCTCTCTTTTAGATGCAAAAGCTGAAGGTGCTGATGTACGTATTGTTTACAGTACTGAGGATGCTGTAAAAATGGCGCAAAATGAGTCCCAAAAGGAATTCGTGTTTTTCGCAGTAGGCTTTGAGACAACCGCACCTTCCACAGCAATTGAGCTAAAGAAGAATCCCGTTAGCAATTTAAGTTTTCTAATATCCCATAGAGTGGTACCACCTGCAATGGAGTTGCTCGCAAAAATGTCCGAACTCCAATTAAGCGGCTTTATAGCCCCCGGACATGTAAGTACCATTATCGGTGTAAAACCTTACGCTGTGTTTCCTGAAAAGTACAAGTTGCCAACAGTAGTAGCTGGGTTTGAGCCTTTGGATTTACTTTTTGCACTATATATGATTGTTAAACAGCTAGATGAAGGCAAGCCCAAACTAGAGAATGGATACACACGAGGCGTATCTTGGGACGGTAACCAGAAAGCTCAGCAACTAATTAACGAAGTCTTCACAATCATAGATGGTAAATGGAGAGGGCTAGGTACAATACCAGACTCAACTATGACGCTAAAAGAGGACTTTACAAAATATGATGCACTTAAAAAGCATAATCTAACTTTGGTTGACGGAGTAGATTCACAACCCGGATGTCGCTGCCACCTAGTGGTCATAGGGAAAATCAAACCCGATTCATGTCCACTGTTTTTACACTCATGTACACCACAAAATCCAGTAGGTGCATGCATGGTTAGTATGGAAGGCACATGTCGAGTCTGGGCGAAAACCTTTTCAGCTCCAAAAAGCCAACGATAACAACCTATTATCAAAAATAACTTTGTGCTGTTTTGTCAATTCTTCTATGGCTACAACGACAGGGTTAAAAGGAAAGGGTCACAGACTATTTATGAGCAAAATGGGTCCTAAAGGTGTCGAGGCATAGGGTTGTACAGTTCGCAAGTTGCCATAATGGAGCAAAAGCTTAAAGAGCTATCTAAGAAAGCTTGTCTTTCCAGCACTCCAGAACTGTACGTTTCTAAACATGAACGTTTAGCTAGTGTTAACGTGTTCCAGCGGCGCATAACAGTGGGTGAATATCTTATCACACTGTGGTGCGAAGGAAAATTTAATGATGCTGATATTGAAGCAACTTTAGCACATGAAGTAGGCCACCTAATGGATATAGGTCATGGATCAAAATCATCAAACTTTAGGAATCTTATCTTTGCTAGCATGTGGTTTCTTTTTGGTACATTCCCACTTATTGTTTACCTCTTCTGGCCCTCAATTATTACTTTAATATTCTCTGTTCTATTTGCAGTAGGATGGGGCTTTTCTTTACCACGCATAATACGGCGAATAGATGTAAATGTCGAATTAGAAGCTGATAAGAACGCTGCCTTACATTTAGTTGAACCTAAACAGTTAGCTGAAGCACTAGCCAAAATTAGTGTCCTACGTAAACCAACCCACCATTCAGGACTAATGACAAAAATCGGTAGTTTAATTGGAATAATCACTCACCCCACATTTAGCGAAAGAATAAATCACCTTAACAATCTTAACATCATCAGCGAAGCCTAACATCGGTGAATTTTACGCATCCAAAACCGCAAGCATTTTATGTCTAAAGACATTCTCTTCTGAGAGAAACACACACGCCTTCGTAGCCTAGCCCGGTGGGGCGTTACCTTGGTAAGGTAATGGTCGCGGGTCCAAATCCCGCCGAAGGCTCCAACTTTTCTAAAACGAATTAACCACTTTATTATACAAGTTGCCTTCTAATTCTTATTATCCAATAGTAATTTTTGCTCATCTGCTAATAACTGCACTTAACGCTAAAAGTGCGTATTTGAACTTTTTGCTATATACTCTTAGTTACTATATTTTTTTAATTGGTTTAAAGTTCCTAAATATGTGCCATCAATTAGGTAAATTTCA
>CAYSWL010000076.1:0-11412 GCA_964434745.1 uncultured Candidatus Bathyarchaeia archaeon
TATTCACTTTCTGTAAAAAATGTCTTTAGTTTTTGGCGTGCTTGTAGTGCTCTAAAAATCAAATAAAGTTTCACTTTACCATCTTCTGGTCGATTTAGAAGATCGTTACATTTTGTGTATTCATTTCTTATAATTTCTTCAAGTAGTTGCTGTCGAATTTTGTAGTCAATTGGGCGGCGGTTGTCAGGATCAACCATACTAAAGTTCCAAAGTTCGCTGCCTTGGTAAAAGTCTGGTACACCCGGGCTAGTAATTTTTAACAGCGTTTGTGCAAGTGAGTTGATAATACCATATGTAGCAATCTTTTTTTGAAAAGGCAAAAAGGTATCTAAAAATTCTTGATTTTCCAGACCAATAAGTTGAGTTGCAAACTTGATTACAGCTTCTTCATAGCTAATTTGAGGGTTTATCCAGCTACTGTGAACTTTTGCTTCTCTAAGCATCTTGGACAAATGTATTTTTAATCTTTCAGTTAATTCTGATTGCTCCTCTTTAGCATAAGGTAGACTGCCAATAAGAGTTTGATAGATATAAAATTCCTCATTACTATCAGGGACAATATTTCCATTAAGTTTAGTTTTTAATTTTTCATTTTGGCGTGTCCAAGTATTAATATGTGAATTACATTCATCAGGAAGTTCACTTAGCACGTTAAGTCTAGCCCGTGCATCTTCTCCACGTTTGGTATCATGTGTGCTTGATGCATTAAGTGTTAAAGGCCACAATGCTTGGCGTTTACGGTTGAATGTGTGAAAGGCTTCAGGTGTGATGCCAAATTTTGCTGGGTTACTGCCTACCTCGTTAAGTGATAATAATCTATTGTAACGGTAAAGTGCAGTATCTTCAAATCCTTTTGCCATTACTACACTTGTAAACTGTTGAAGCCGCATTATTACTTGCAAAGATTCAGTATTTTCTTTTCCTTCTTCCATAATTTTCTCTAATGCTTCTAATTCCATGTACAAATCTTCATTTCGTTGTGTGGCCTGAAGAAGTGCTCGTCTAAACTGTACTTGTGCTTTATTTGCCGAGTTTTTTTCATGAAGGTAAGTTCGATAGACAGAAAATGACGCAAACAATTCTACAAGTGCACTACGTATCTTCTTTTGCTTTAATTCTTTACCATATGCTCTTTTGAGTAGAGTATGTGAAATAAGTCGTGTAAGATTATCTATATCGCCGCTAAACAATTGTTCTATAATTAGTTTTTTACATTCGTATAACAACTCGTTAAACGACTGTTGGCTACCAGAAAATAAGCTATAGCATTTGCTGAATTGTTTTTCTTTATCTTTATCAATAAATATACCATTGGAATGATTTAAAAATTCATAGCCAGTAGTTCCATGTACCTTCCATGTTAAAGGTAGTTGTTCTTCACCACTAAGTATCTTTTCAACAATTACATATGTCTCAGGAGCTTTATCTCGTAACCTCTCGAGATATTGCTCTGGATTATGTAACCCATCAATATGATCTACTCTAAGTCCTGAAAATTTACCTTGCGATAACATCTTAAAAGCAAGCTTATGAGTGGATTCGAATACATCGATACATTCGCTTCGTATACAAATTAAATCTAAAATATCAAAAAAACGTCGATAATTAATTTCTTTAAATGCGGTTATCCATTCGTCTAGTAAGTAAATCTGTTCTGAAAGTAACCTGTCTAATTGTATCGGATCCTCGTATTGCTCTAATATCTGTTTTATTGCAGCGGTATCAACATGATTATGTTGTAGTTGTTCATTTGAAAATAAGTTACCTAGTTTATTATGGTTCGATTTAATTCTAACTGGAAATTCTAAACTTTTGTATACAATTACTAAACCTTTACCATCTTTATAGCCAAGTTTAAGGTCGCCTTTACTAAGTGCGTCTTGATAGCTACTTGAAAGAAAAGGCGCAAGGATTTTGCCTTTTAATCTGGCTACTGAATGGTTCCAATCAATATCAAAAAAAGAGCGGTAAGCTGAACTAACACCTTTATTCATTACGTCAGCTATCATCGGGTTATCTGGTGAATAGGCAGCATGGTTGGGTACTATATCTTGTATCCATCCTATCCCATATGAAGTGGCTTCTTTAGCGACTTCTTTGTAAGCATCTAATCCACCTAACTCATCGTTAATCATGTTATGATTTAACACATCATATCCATGCATGCTAGCTTGTTTGGCTTGAAATATTGGTGATGCGTAAATATGAGAAATACCTAATTTTGATAGATAAGGCACAACTTTTTTGAGTTGATAAAAGTTGAAGTTTTTGTTTAACTGTACTCTATACGTAGCTACTAGTTTATTCACACCTATTCCAGCTTTATCCCTATTAATTCACAAAGACGCTTAAACGCTGAAATCCACGCTTGAGCTTCTTCCTGATTTTTTTCTTTCGTATTTTTATACTGTGTTTGAATTATCTTGAAAGTAATGTTCTGTGCATGCCATAAGCCTAATTGAACAGGAAGTCTTGAGATTGCTTCAATTAGCCTATTTATTCTTTCAATGAGCTGCGTATCTTGAGGATTTTTTTCAAGAGAAGTAAATTCTTTAGAGATTCTATCACTGGCTTTAAGTGATAAGTTTGCTGATTCAATTTCTACTGATAGCCGTTGTGAGTCTTCAATTACTTCTTGTAACAGTTTAACATCAATTTCTTCCGCATCTAGCCACTGTTCGAGCCGCTTATTCAAGACAATTTCTGCTGCCACTCGAAAAGGCTTTGGCGCAGGAAACCTAATATCTTTCATGAACCGTAGCAACGTAATGTTGTTGTGGTAGATCATTTCATACAAATCTTGAGCTTCTCTTACTCCGCCTTTAATTACAAAATCTAAAATACGTCTTTGGTCATCTTTGAATAAATCCTTAAGAGAGTATGTGTGTTTCCCAAAATGCTTAGGTATTAATTGAATAGCTTCGTTAATTTGACCTTTCTCAAAAGTATTTAAAATTTCTTTTCGCATCGTTTTATATGCTTCAGACGAAATATCCCTAGTCACACCACAAGAAACATTATGATCGCCAAGCCATATTGCTGCTCCTCCAAACCTGTCTTCATCTAAAGTGACGCCTGAATATACCTTGATTTTTGCAAATACTAACCGGAATTTGCCACTTGTATGAAGCTCAAATTCGTCATTAGTTATATTGAAACAGCAACTATGCTTAATAGAGTTAGAAGATGCTGAATCAGGGGAAAAAATTGATGAGATTATGCTCTGAGCGCTTAGTTTTGCTGGGTTCATCATGGCGGGTTTAACAAATATATTATAAATTTTTGCACCGTTGCCAAATTCAGCTATATTGCTTGGAGCATTCTCGAGCATCTTGATATATTGTTCTTCCAAATCGATATTGCAGCTTTCTTGCGCAAGTTGCATTGCCCTAGCTGCATACATCATAACTTGGATAGTTTCAATTCCTGAAAGTTCGTCGAAAAACCAGCCGCAGCTAGTATACATTAGCATTGCCTGTCTTTGCATTTCAAGCAACTTGATCGTTATGCGTTTTTCTTCTTCACTTAATCTTTTTAGAGAATGAGTTGATAGAAATTTTTCAATATTCTCTTTAGACCTATCTATTATTATATTTATGTATTCGTTACGCGCTACCCAAGGATCTTTTAAGAATGGCTTAGTTTTATGTTCAAAGCAGACTGCAAGAGTATCTCTTAGCCAGTCCATTGCTTCCCGCAAAGGTTTTCTCCATGCTTGGTTCCAACCAATTTTTCCCATATTATCGCCGCAGTCGCTACGCCACCGTTCAACGCCATGAGCGCAACTCCAAGAAGTGTTTTCTTCAATTTTTACTTCAAACTGGGGCGAATACTTTTCTAAAAATTCTGCATAATTAGTAATCTTTGCAAGTTTATTCTTTTCAATAAAGTAAAGACAATATGCTAAGGTCATATCACCATGGCTTCTATGATGCCCATAAAGTTCACCGTCTGTAGCTAGACTTGCAATCACTGCATTATTTTGTGTATCCTTAATTGAAGAAAGAAGTTTATTGGCGAACAGTTCTCCATTCGATAATGCATTTCCAAATGAAGCATCTGAAGCAATTGTTCGATCATAAAAAAACAGATTAATACTTTTCCCTGAAGGTAAATTACACAAATATGCTCGGTGGGGATTAATTTTTCCTCCTGAAACATCAGACCATTCGTTGGTGCCAATTTTTCGAATCTGCCGAGCTTGGTGTGGCGCTAAAATCGTAAATTTTATTCCCTGAGTAGCTAGTATATCAAGAGTTTCAAGGTCAACAGCTGTCTCTGGCAGCCACATGCCCTCTGGGGACCTGCCAAATCGAGTCTCAAAATCTTTAATACCCCATATAACTTGAGTTTCTTTATCTCTCTTATTTGCCAGTGGCATAATCATATGGTTATATGCTTGTGCAATTGCTGAGCCATGTCCAGAAAAATTTTCCATACTTTGCTTATCGGCGGATAAAATTGATTCATATACTTCTGGTTCATGTAACGCTAACCAATACAAAAGTGTAGGTCCAAAATTGAAGCTGATTTTTGAGTAGTTGCAAATTACTCCGATAATTTTTCCTTGTAAATCCATTATACGGGAAACAGCGTTTGGCGCATAACATTCCGCAGTAATACGAGTATTCCAATCATGATATGGGTGTGCTGATTCTTGAAATTCAACTTCTTCTAACCATGGATTCTCTCGAGGTGGTTGATAGAAATGCCCATGAATACAAATATATTTTTCAGTCACATTTTTCACCAAATACCTCTATAAAAAAATAAACTTTGCAAATATTTTATGTGAAAAATAAGAACTACTTTTTTGAACATTATTGCTTTACTGCAACCTTTTACTTGATTAATATATTGAATACTCATTTTTTCCCTTCATGTGAAGAATTTTAAATATTGGCTGAAGATGTACACTTTTTATTTCAAGTTACTCAACTTTACTTTTAACGTCATTATTCGATAACCTGATTATCTTGTTAATGTATAAAACTATAGCAATCTTATTAGACGTGAACCGTTAATATTAATTTTATCGCAGCTTTTATCATTGTAATAATTAGGCGGCGTATGCGATGCGTGTTGAATTGCGAAATTTTTTTCGTCTTGATGATTATGCTGAAATTGTAGGTCTGGAAGAAATTAGTTCAGTTAGAACCCTTGCTGACACATTAAAAGGCAAATCAGTAGCACATGTAAACTCAACATCATTCGGGGGCGGCGTTGCTGAAATTCTTCATAGCATGATCCCCCTTATGAATGATTTAGATTTAGAGGTACACTGGGAAGTAATCCAAGGAACAATAGACTTTTTTAAAGTAACTAAAAAAATCCACAACGCCTTGCAAGGTATGCCTATACACCTAAGTGAAAAAGAAATTCTAACTTATCGTGAATATACCCAAATTAACAGTAAATCCATCGATTTAGACGAGGACTTTGTAGTAGTACATGATAACCAGCCTGCGGCAATGATACAACATTACCCAAATCGAAGCAATAAATGGATTTGGCGTTGTCATGTTGATCTCTCCACCCCTAACTTGGCAGTCTGGGATTTTCTTGAACAATACATACGACATTATGACGCAGCAATATTTACTGCCAAAGACTATGTAATGCCTGGTTTAAATGTACTAAAAATTGAATTAAGTGCTCCATCAATTAACCCTTTAACAGACAAAAATAAAGAACTATCTGATAATATTATCAATCCAATTCTAAAAAAACATGGAGTAAATCCCGAACGGCCAATAATTACACAAGTAGGTCGTTTTGATCCTTGGAAAGATCCTCTTGGAGCTATAAACGTTTACAGACAAGTTAAGAAGGAAATTCCTGAAGTTCAACTGCTATTGATTGCTGGTATGGCTACAGATGATCCAGAAGGGTGGCTATATTTCGAAAAAGCAGCTAGGCATGCTGGTGAAGATTGTGACGTGCATTTGTTAACAGACTTAAAAGGCGTAGGCGACATTGAAGTTAATGCTTTTCAAAGAGCATCAGATGTTGTGCTTCAGATGTCCACACGCGAGGGTTTTGGTTTAACAGTAACAGAAGCTTTGTGGAAGGGTGTTCCAGTGATTGCAAGAAAAGTCGGCGGCATACCAATGCAAATAATTGATGGTGTAAACGGTTACTTGATAAATAACCTCAATCAGGCTGCTGAACGAACTATCTATCTGCTTAACCATAACGAAGAATCAAAACGTATGGGATTAAATGGCAAAGAGCATGTGCGAAAGAATTTTCTAATTATTCGCCATTTAAAAGATGAGTTACGACTTTTTGCTGAATTGTTATAGGTGTTAAAAATATTGGTTGGGGCTTCTTTTTAGAAGCCAAACATTGATTTTGATTTATGGTTGTGTTCTGCGCCTTCTTCTTCATTTGCTTCAGATATATGATGTGCCACATGTATTGCTAGACCTGTAGCTGCGCCTGCGGAAAGCCCTAACAAAAGATTGGTTAGCCAAGCAAAATCTGCACCACTCACCAAGGCTATTACTACTAGTACATCAAAACCTATTGCTATGGCAAAATATCCATAGCACCAAGTCTTCATACTAGTGCCTCTTGGTTGATTGATGCCTATGCCGACAAGCATACCAAACATTATCAGAAAGCCTACTAAGGCGAAAATCCAATCGTAACTCATGTCCCTTCACCTGTTTGAATAAACATTTCTCGTTTACGACGCTTAAGAGCTTATCGGGTAACAACTCTATTTTTGTTTAAGCTGCAAGAGTTTCTGCCTTTGGTAGACCGCTACCTTTTTTACTTCATCGTCTTGTAATATTCTGCGAGCTGGTGGTTTAGGTAACAAACTTTGATGAAATGCATTGCCATAAATGGGCTCTTCTACTAAAAGAAAGACATCAAAAACTTACACAACTTCTAACGCTTCTAAACAGTGGAAATTCTTTAGATGCCGATAAACTGTTTCAGGAAATTTTCTTCGGCGCTTCAGGCAGGCAACCTGAACCTGGCATGTCTGGCTCTCTTCTTTACCATATGGCTATGGTCACTAAGATGGAGACAGAAACTCGTTTTCTCATAGACGAACTACAAATTCCAGCACCTGATATTAAGATGAACCTAGATCAGTATTATGGTGAATTCTCTTCAGATGCTGCAGAATTAACCAAAAATGTTCTCTTAGTGAGTATTGACTCAAATGAAATTGCAGCACGTAAAAATTTGACTACCAGTGAAAAAATAGATTTATTCACAAAGTTAACTCAACAGGCTCGTATAGCATCTGACGCAATTACCCAAAATGATTCTAAGGCAGCTAGCCTTGTAGATGCAATTTTTCAAGAATGGTCTAGGCAGATTGTAGAAATGCGATTAAGACAAGAATATGAAACTATAAAAGGTCTTCTTACACTTGATGCTCTGTCTAAAACATTGGGAATTTCACGGCTTAATGTAGCTATGGCAAAAGTGCAGGATCGTTTTGGGCAAGAAACCGTTAACATTGCTTTAGAAGTAACCCTTAAGGTAGGTTTACACAGATCCAAGCTGCAATCAATTATGCTCAGTGATCACTACATCAACTATGCTATGAATATGGATAAACTAGAAGGAACTATGGATTTTCTTAACTGCCCTATACATGGCGGCCACAAATACATAGGTGAAAAACTTGGCATAACTGATGAGGTAGCCTCGCTATTCTGTACACACTTCTGTTTTGCTCACGCTAAAGCTATGCTAGAAACAGTGATGCCTTTTACATTTAATTTAACTCAACCACAGCGACTAGGCCCAGATGACAAATGTGCATATTACATGAGACTAGGCTATTCTCCAACAGCAAAGCTTTCCACTGAAAAGTATATCCCATTAATCATTTCTTGGAATGTCACAAAAAAATGCAACTTGAACTGCTCTCATTGTTACATAAATGCTGCAACTGATGAACCTAAAAATGATGCACTAGACGAATTAACATTTGAACAAGCTAAACAGTTAATTGATCAAATTGCCGAAGTCAGTAGTCCCATGCTTATACTCAGCGGCGGCGAACCTCTTCTACGCAAGGACATTTTTGAAATAATCAAATATGGCACAGAAAAAGGCATAAAAATGGCTATGGGCAGTAACGGTTATTTGCTCAATAACGAAACTGCAAAAGAACTTAAAGATGCTGGAATAAAAACAGTATCGATAAGCATCGATTCAGCAATACCTGAAAAACACGACGAATTTCGTGGTGTTAAAGGATCCTGGCAAAAAGCAATAGATGCCATTAACGCTTTAAGAGAAAATGGAATACTTGTCCAAGTTAATACCACACTAACACAAGATAACTATGACGAAATCGACGATATTATGACGTTAGCTGAAAAATTAGGTGTTGAAAACTTCCATTTGTTCTTCTTGGTGCCTACTGGTAGAGGCGGAAAAATAGCAGATATATCTCCAGCTATGTATGAAGATATGATTAAAAACACCTTTGCAAAGACTAGCCGCCACAGACTTAACGTTAAACCTTCATGTGCACCTCAATTTATGCGAATCGCTAAAGACCTCAATCTTGATATGCGTCAATGGATACGCGGCTGCGTCGCGGGCATGTACTACTGCAGAATCTTTTCCAATGGCGAAGTGACACCATGTCCCTACTTGCCTGTTAAATTAGGTAACATCAAAGAAAAATCTTTCAAAGACATATGGTTTAACTCTGAAATATTCAAAGCACTGCGCAACCCTGATACATTAAAAGGCAAATGCGGTGAATGTGAATACAAGATTCTCTGTGGCGGCTGCCGTGCACGAGCATATGGTTTATCAAGTGATTTCATAGATTACTGCGGTGACTTGCATGATCCAACCGAACTTAAAGGCGACCTATTAACCGAGGATCCTTGGTGTGTTTACCAGCCTAAAAAGCCTAAAAATCCCTCTTCTTCATAATCTTATTTCTACTTAAAAATCACAGCCAAACAATTACATACTGACTATTTCTCTCAACCTTTTACCTTTAATGATCTTAATTGTACTTTTAACTTATGTGTATTTGATTTCAATTAAATAGATTAGTATTGTAATATTATTCATTTTATTAAGACCATTAATGTATATACTTACCCAAGAAGCAATCACATCAATAGACAATTAAACACCAATTTATGCGCCCATTTTCTATTATAATGCCTGGTTATCTGTAAAGCCTGCTCTATAATCAAAACCTATCATTTAAAAAGTGATAAAGGGTTAAATTTAATGGCTGCCACAGAAAACTGGGAAATATATGACAACCATGGCCGAGAATGTTGCAGGTGCTCTCTATAGATCCGGATGCATAAAATTCGGTGAATTCAAAATTAAATCCGGTGCAATAAGCCCCTATTACATTGATATGGCTCGATTGCTTGCCGCGCCTAAAGAGCTCTGTACTATCGCAGAAGCAGCTGCAACAAAAATTAATCAAATTAAAACTACTGACCGAATTGACAAGGTATCTTCAATAGAACTTAAAGGTGCCCTAATTGTACCAAGTATCGCCTGCAAGGTAAATCTGCCTTGTGTTATAGTCCGCAAAGAAGTCAAAGCATATGGTGTAACTGGTAGAATTGCTGGCGCAGATGTAACCTCTGGAGATAATATACTATTCTTTGACGATGTTATAAGCGAAGGCTTATCTAAAATCGAAGGTGTAAAGCCACTTCAAGAACTAGGTGCAAATATTAAACATATGCTTGTTGTAGTAAACCGGGAACAAGGTGGCAAAGAAAACCTAGAAAAATTAGGTTTCCAAGTGCATGCATTAGCGAAAGTTTCTGAGATCGTAAATGCTCTATCCAGCGCTGGTTACATTTCTAAAGAACAAGCATCTGCCGTACAAAATTACATCAAAAAATAGAATAGAATATCTATCAGCAATTGAATCTGCCGATAGCTTCCAAAATTTTTTGGGCTGCCTGCTCAGGACTACTTTGAAAACTAGATACCCTCACTTCAGGATTTAATGGCGCTTCATAAGGTTGACCTATACCTGGAACAGTCTGCGATGTGCCTTTGAGCGCTTTGGCGTAAATTGCTTTAGGTGCATTAAACCTCTCTTTTCTATTAGCTTCACGTTTCATACATTCCTCTATAGGGCATTCTACATATACTTCAATAAATTTTGGAACTTGCTCGCGTAATCTATCTCTATACCTTCGCAAATTTGCTGTTGCATCTACAATAACATTAACGCCATTGCTTGATAATAGTACTGCAATATATGCTAGCATTTCATATACCCTGTCCCGTTCTTCAAGTGAGTATACAGGATTAGGTGTTAACACTTTACGCAAGGTATCTGATGAAAGGATTTGGACATTTATGCCTTTAAGATTTAATAATTCTAGTACAGTTTGCGAAATTACTGATTTACCACTGCCAGGTAATCCCGTAATCCATACGCACCAACCTGTTTCCAAAGCAAGTTGCTCCTAACTTTTAAAATAATGCTCTTGGAAGAATATATTTATTGATTAATATCTTAAACAAGCTGATTTCTTGAAAACTTTTTCTTTGAAATGCTTTTACTAACTCACTTACTTTGTAGTAGTTAAGTAAGTACCTCTGCTTTTCCAAATAGTAATTACAGAGGTACTAATGGCAGCTTAACTGATAGTTTGACCCCTACTTAACTGAATTAAAATACAAGTTCATATTGGTCAGATCAATTTTTTCTGTTTGTAAAACATTTTTCACGAAGTTAAGCAATTTAATTCGTACAACTGGGCTTAGGTTAGGATACCAGATAGGTGATGCGACAACCAAGCCACGCCATGCATAAAATGGCTGTATAACCTCTAAAACTTCTTCATCACCACTTTTCTTTAGATAATTTTCCCAAAAGAGCTTAAAGAGTTGCTCAAATTCGCCTGTTAGTTTTTCATATTTTTGCAAGGAGTAGAAAAGATAATTGATTGTTAATGCTGCTATATCATCTGCAGGCTCGCCCCATTCCCCTCTGCTTCTGTCTAGAACGGTAAAGTCTATTCCTTCACGGAAAAGAAGGTTCCAAGGATGGAAATCTCCGTGCACTTGGCTTAGCCGATGCGTCTTATCTTTAAGTTTCCATCGCCAATCAATACAGTCTTTTTCCACATTGATAAAATATGATAGCGTTGCAGCGTCAAAATCTTTAGGGTAACTATCCATTAGCCCCATAATGCATTCGCCATGCCCAACCAAATCGCGAATCCGCCTAATGTATAACGGCGCTTCAGTGTGTTTGGTTTTATGAATATCAACAAGATAATCCGATAACCCTACACAGCGTGCTTCATCAGTTGGAGTAGTTATTCCAGTCTCTTTTATGCGATCTAAATCTAAATGGTACAGTTTGCCTTCAATAAACTCTAGATCGGAAGAGCGTCGTGTAGGGAAAGAGTGTAGGATATGGTGTAG
>CAYSWL010000077.1:0-5473 GCA_964434745.1 uncultured Candidatus Bathyarchaeia archaeon
AGGCAGGTTGGATAGCTGTTGATATCCGCACCGGTGAAACTATTTGGAGCAACGATAAAGCTGAGCCGTTGTTATGTGGTCAAGTGTTAAGTTATATTTCGCCTAACCAGTTTGGAGGCTTATCTTATCTATGGAGTACTGAACCTACTGAGAAACCTAATACTGGGACTACTTATGGTATGTTTGATGCTATGACAGGCAATTGGATACTTAATATTGTAAATGGAACGCGTCTTAGCAGTATTGTAGAAGCAGATGATGGATCGCTATTAGGTTACTATGTTAACAGCACAGATAATACTTTGGTTATGTGGAATTCTACTAAATGTATTTTGATAGGTCAAGCGCCTCAGTATTATGGTGCATCAACTGCTGAAAGTTGGATGTGGAGACCACCGCAAGGAAAAGATATTCCGTTTAGTTATGGGATACAGTGGGCAAAACCACTTGAAACTGAAATTAACGGAGAACCTATTGAGCCTAGTTTAGGTATTGGCGCGATTAGTTCTGAGATAGTTTTAATGCGTTCTGTTGGTGGACAATCAAGTGGACGCTGGCAACAAGGCTACGAGATAGTTGCTGGATATGATGCGAAGACCGGTGATTTGAAGTGGGGTCCAATTGAAATTGTTGAAAATGAGTGGACCCGACTTACTCTTAGTCCGGCGATGCAGGGAAAATGGTTTGAATTTGATCATGAAGTTATGACTTGGAGTGCTTATGATTTGTATAGTGGAGCTAAAGTTTGGGGTCCTTCAGAGCCGTATAGTGATGTTTGGGGGTACTATGTATGTTATGCACCCATTGCAGCTTATGATATGCTTTTTACCTGTGACTTTGGCGGCTATGTACATGCTTATGATATTGAAACTGGTGATGAAGTGTGGAAGTTTTCTACTGGAAGTAGTGGATATGAAACTCCTTATGGGAACTATCCTTTGTTACATATTGAATGCGTTGCCGATGGGAAAATCTACGTGACTGGCGGTCACACCTATAGTCCACCGCTGTTTAGAGGCTCTAAAATGTGGTGTTTAGATGCTCAGACAGGTGATGCATTGTGGAGTATGCCATTTTTTGTTAGCGTTAATCAAGCTAGCGGTGTTATTGCGGATGGTTATTTTGTGAACATTAACGGCTATGATAATCAACTTTACTGTTTTGGTAAAGGGCAATCAGCTACAACAGTTTCTTCGCCTGATACAGCAGTACCAAAAGGAACACCGATTTTGATTAAAGGCACTGTCACTGATCAATCGCCTGGCGAAACTTGTTTAGGAATTCCAGCAGCTGGAACACCGGCTATATCTGATGAAAGCATGAGCGCGTGGATGGAGTATTTGTATATGCAAAGACCTAAACCGACTGATGCCACTGGAGTTAGTGTAGTCTTAACAGCTTATGGACCTGATGGTGAACCGATTGATATTGGTACTACTACAACCGATTCAAATGGTAAATATGGGTATACTTGGAATCCTCCTGATGAAGGCACCTATCATATAACTGCTAGTTTTGAAGGTTCTGAATCGTATTATAGTTCTGAAGATACTACGTATTTGACAGTTGGACCTGCAGGTTCAAGCACAAATACAGACACAGATACAGATAATGGTAATGCCTCAGTGGCGAGCATTGATTCTACAGTTATAGTTGGTGTTGCAGTAGTTGCAGTAATTATCGCAGCCATAGCAGTCATTTTAGCAATAAGAAAAAGATAATAAAACAAACCACACCCTTTTTCTTTTTTTATTAGAGTGAATTACTCGTTGCTTTTGTGGCGAGCATTTTTGTTGGGTTTAAAGAAAGAGTATAGCTATCTGGAAAGGCTATAGTTTTTGAGGTTAAGACGTTTTTGGTGGATATGTTAGGCTGTTGGGTTTGGTTGTATTGTTTGTAGCGTAGATATGGAGTATGAGGTTTCTTATTTGACATTTTTCGATATTTCTGCAAGAGTGACCTGCCTAGTTTGTTTGTGAGTAGGATATTTTGGTAAAGTTGGTTTTAGCAGAGCAGTAAGAAGTACCAAAGTGGGATGTAGGCGATGTTGTTTTTGAAGGCGAATTTGTTTTTGGTTATGATTATGCTGTAGGGGCTTGCGTTTTTTTCGGCGAATTCAAGGCAACCTTCTGCATCTTTAGCGCTGAGTTCGTTTTGATATTTTACTTCGATAGGTATTGGTTTTTGTCCGCATACTAGTATATTATCTATTTCGTGGTTGTTTTTCCAGTAGTAGCAGTTTGATTGGTATGCGGTGGATTGTGATGCTAAGCTTTGAATGTGGTTATGAACAACTGTTTCAGCCATTAAGCCCACGTCGTGCGCATTTAACATTGCTTGAGGGTCATATGTGCCGTTTAGAACGTTTCTTAAGCCGTTGTCGGATATGTATATTTTTTTAGGGTTGCGCAATTGTTTGGCTTTGTTTTTGGCGTAAATCGTGCAGCTGTTGATTAAAAAAACAGCTTGCAGGTATTTGATATATTCACCTATGGTTTCTTGTTTCATTTTAAGCTTAGGTGAAGCGCTTGTTTCGGAGAATAGTTCTGCTGAATGATTAGCTAAATACAGCATTAAGTCTTCCATTTTTTTGGGGTTTCGTATTCTAAAAACTTTGACAATGTCTTTGTAAAATACAAGCGGTAGCAAATCTTTAAGATACTGAGCGCATTTTGGGTAGTTTTCTATTTCTAAAAGCTCTATATAGCCGCCTTTAATCATAAACTCAGAAAGGTATATTTCAATTTGGCCATGATAGGGAATTAAGCTATTGTATGATTCTGTTAAGGTTTTTGAGAGAGTTGATAGATCTTTGGTTTCTAAAACTCCAGCCAGTACTGTTTGTATTTGAGTAATCTGGTTACTTAATTTGTTATTACAGTCTTTGAATCTAAGGTAGTCTGCGAATTTCAAAGTTGATAATAAGTTTAACGATACTCTTCCAGCGAGAGATTCAGAGCTACCACGCGTAATGCCGGCTGCAGATGAACCGCTTACTGCAAATTTAATGGGGTATCTTTTGTCATAGTAGCTTTTCAATTGTTCACTCCATTTTTCTACTTGCTGGATTTCATCAAAAAAAATGTAGATTTTTTCAGAAAGGCAATCTAAGTCACTTTTAAGTATATATTTGGAGTAAATTTCTAAGATACGTTGTATTATTAGGCTTTTTTCTTTTCCGAAAATGGGCTCGTCTAATTGTGTAAAGAGGATTTTTTTCGGGTCAGTTTTTTTAGCAAGTAATTGTTGAATTAACTGCTGCATAAGGATAGATTTCCCTGTTCTTCTAGGACCAATTAGCACCATTATCTGTTTAGTTGATAGTGCGCTCCAAAGTGCTGAGAATTCTGCACGTTTCTTGTTGGGCAAAGTAGGTTTTTTTCCAGTCCACCAAGGATTGTGCTGGTAAAGGATATTGAGTAGTTCTGAGTCTTCCATGAATCTAAATATTGAGAAACACCTTTTTTTAATTTACCCTTTTACAAAGAGGCAAATATACTATTTTTTGCCCCTCTATAAGGTGGTAAAATTGATTGAAATATTTTTAGCTGCACGGATTTGGAGTATGATGTTCTATTTTGCCCTTCTTTTGATGTTTTGCACAAAATGAGTGTTTCAGTTTGCACATTTGAGTTTTCATATGGGTTTGGGCATAAAGACAGAAAAGTAATTGACAAAAATTTTGTATTTGTTGGTTTTTGTTGGTTTGTGATTATGTTTATTGTCTTTTTAGGTTCTGGCGGTAGTGTTTTTTTGAAGTTGAGTACAGATTTATATTTTCTCATGCATAGAAAAATTTGTACTTCCCATAGGGAGAGAAGGAAGTGAAGAGTAAACAGTATCAAAGATGCCTCTTTAAAATTTGGCTATGTACACCTGCGATCTTTGTTGATCAGTTTGTTGATGTTGGGTCACACAATTTTGTTATTTATAGCCTTGTTTTTTGTCTGATAATGGGTTTGTTTTTGGAGAAATTTAATCAGTTTGGTCAGCTTGATAAAACTTTACAGATACTTTATCGGTTTGTAAAATTGCAGTTTAGCAGTATTTTTGCATATTTGAGAAGGGTATTTGTTGGTTTAAAATCTGTTGGTGAAAAATCTGTATGTAATAGTAGTAGTGGTGGTGTGGTAGGTAAGGTAGACGGCCAGGTAAGTTGGGGGTTATCGTTTTATGGTGTAAGATTTTTTGTGGAGGGGTTTGGTTGAGTGAGTTTGATAGGTGTTTTGAGTGTGGCAGTAGGAATGTTTTGGAAGATTGTGATAGTGGGGAAGTTGTGTGTATGAGTTGTGGTTTGGTTTTAGGTGGTAGTGAGTTTGCTCCGCCGCCTGAGCGGGTACCTAAGTTTGCGCCTAGTAGTCTTTTTGCGTTTACAAGTCTTGCAGTTGGCAGTGAAATGGATTCTGCTGCGCGTACTGAGCTTAATCTGGTTAAAGATATTGACCGGGTATTTGAGAGGGTGCAGTTGCCGCGTATTTTTGAACAGGCGGCTATTAATTATGCGCTTAGGCTTAGGCGTGCAAGGTTAAGTCAACCTAAAGTTAAGACTCGTTTTACCTGTAAAACAATGTCAGTGGTTTCAGTTTGGCACATAATTAATGAATCAAAATATCCGCTTAGTGCAAGTGAGTATCTTAGTAGACTGGGCGGGGTTTTTAGTGTTGAGAAGCTGATGAAACTTGAGAAGCAGGCAAGTCGTTTTCTTAAAGTTGCTAATCAGGTTTCGGATCCAGCGCTGGTTGTGGGTTATATTAGAAAGATTGCTTCGATGCTTGAAGAGGTAACTGATCGGGTGTATGTTGGTAAGGTATGTAGTTTTGCTATTAAGCTAGTTTTTGTTAATTTGGGTGTTTTGAGGAATCGTAAGGCGAATTTGGTTGCTGCAGCGGCTTTGCTTGCTGCTGATGATTTGTTAGCTGAAAAGTTGCATTTGAAGACTGTTTGCAGGTTGGCTAATACGGGTATGGGTAGTGTATCGGGGTTGGCTGCCACATTTAAAAAGTATGCGCCAGAATTGCCAAAAGAGTATGCGGCGTCTTTGTTTAGTAATATTTTATTTAGGGAGATTGGTTTTGATGGTGAATCTGAAAATAAAACAAATTAAGGCAAATAAGTGGAACTGCAATTTTCTTGGAGAACAGGAAAAAGCAGTACTTAAGCAACGTATGAAGCAGGATGGACCAGATAAGACTCAGCCAGTAATGGTTAGAAGAGTTGATTCTGGAATGTATGAGTTGATTGATGGTGAGCAACGTTGGAGTATTGCTTGTGAGCTTGGCTGGGAATACATTAATGCAATTGAAGTTGAAACCGATGATTTGCAAAGTAAAGTACTTTGTGTTGGGTATAATCGTTGGAGAGGTCGACTTAACTGGTTTAAACTTTATGATGTTCTTAAAAAGGATGTAGATGCAGGTATTAACGTTTATAGCGCTTATAGTCAGGCGTTGACGAAAAAAGAAATAGAGCACAT
>CAYSWL010000077.1:5573-11100 GCA_964434745.1 uncultured Candidatus Bathyarchaeia archaeon
TTAACGTTTATAGCGCTTATAGTCAGGCGTTGACGAAAAAAGAAATAGAGCACATCCTTTCGTTAGGGAAATTTTCTTCTGAAAATAGAGCTATTTTAGAGCAATCGATTAAGCAGTTTCCGGAAACGACTCTTGAGCAGATTTATTTGGTTACGTTATTTCCGCAAAATCAACATATCGAATTAATTCAAAAATTTAAAGGCCCGGTGGTAACGCAGGCTTTAATGCAGGCATTAGATTTGTGTAAAGCAAAAGAGTATGCTAATAGTGCAGTTGGCAGGCATAAGGAGTTTGGAGTTTTTGATAGATCAAACTGGAGAGGTGAAAGAGAATTAGGTTGCGGTGATAGAGGAATTAAGTTGAATTCTGGGCAGTCATTTTCGCAGAGTTCAGATTTTTTTACAGAAAAAGATTATTTGCATGATAAGGAAAAAACTCTTTCGCATACATCAAAAATGCTTAAACGTGCAGGAATGCAAAAACAAGATATCCTTCAAAATAGTGATGATGAATTAGAGTCTGCAGAGAGAAAGGAAAAAGCTGGCAAGGCAGTGTTAGTTGAGGCAAGTTATGATTGTAAATGTGGCTGTCATTATAGAATATCTTTTGAAAATCGGTTGATTTTTGTACACAAAGTAGATGAGCTCTATGAAAAAGTAGGTTTAAAGCCGCGATTATTTCAAATACATTGTGACAAATGCAATTCTAATCAGGAATACATTGTAGATAAGAATGATAGAGGCGTTGTAGAGGTGTTTTGCAGACGCTGTAAGCCATCTAGGAAAGGGTTGCTAAATATCGATGCTAAAGACATCGTTTGGACAGACTAGGCTTGGTTGGCGGGAAAAACGTATACTGTTGGTGATGTTGAAAAGTGATGACCCGCCAGGTAAGCCTAATTTGATCTGGTTTGACATATACAACGAATTTAACATTAACTATGAT
This sequence comes from uncultured Candidatus Bathyarchaeia archaeon, assembly GCA_964434745.1. Classification (GTDB taxonomy): domain Archaea; phylum Thermoproteota; class Bathyarchaeia; order Bathyarchaeales; family Bathycorpusculaceae; genus JADGNF01. The sequence continues at coordinate 6,519 of CAYSWL010000077.1, forward strand.
AATCTTAAGAAAAAGTATCAACCAAAACTTTATCGAGAAGAAAAAAACTGCAGACGTTCACTTTACCGTCTAACTAAAAGAGGCTTTGTTAAACCAGTAATAGCAGTGTATGATAATTTTTTATTGCAAGATCCAAGAGGCATAAGATATATCCGCTATAGTTTAACTGCAAAAGGACGAGCCATAGCACAGATTTTAAAACAAAAAGAAAAAACAGCCAACATAAATGAATGTTTTGAGCAGACTATCAAAGACTTGAGAGCAAATGGTAAAGTGCATGTTACGTTAAGTGAGATTCGACGCTTACTTTGGCAAAAATCTTGCGAAAAATTTGAGAGTGAAGAAGAATTTAATCAATACTGGAACAATACAAGATTAGGCCACATGATAAAACCATTTATTAGTAAAAAAAGTCAAATCAGCGATAAAGATGGCAAAAGAAAATACTACTTAAAACATGATACAGTATGAGCAAAACGACCTCATCAAGGACTCGTTTTCACCAAACTGTATCATTAACAAATTACAACTTAAAAACATCAGTTGAGTAGTTAAGTCTGTTCTCATAAGAACAGGTTCATGTAATCAGACGGATACTGGCTCATTTTTTATTAATTCAGTTATGTATTTTGCTATCGCAGTCAGAGTTGTTTAAGAAAAAGTTCAAATTGATGGGTTATTCTGCCGGGTGTTCATTAGATGAATTTGGTGTTTGAGCTGGTGCGTCTGATTTTGGTGTAGGTTGATTTGGGATGCAGGAGGGTTGTGTTTCAGGACGTTTTGGTTTAAGCGCACTTTTGATTTCTGGTTCAGGTATATCTTGCATAAGTGGCACTAAACGTTGTGGCTCTTTACGTGTTATGTTCATTTGGATATGCATTGTTAATGAAGCAGTTTCACTTTCAAACACCTTAGCAGCGCCTTGATGTTGTAGATTTTGAAGCAGGAGCATTTGTCTACAGTATAATTCCCAAATATTGGTCCAAAGCTCAGAGTTTGGTGGGATTTTTTCAACGTTTAGTTTAAGTACATCGTGAGCTTCGTTGTAGTCAATGACTTTGCCATGTGATTTGTATTGTTGTCCTTCGGATAGTCTTTTTGCAACTTCTATTGCTTGATTAGGGTTATCTTTTAACATGCATTCTTTGAGCCATTTTTCTGCAAATTCACGCGATCCATCTATAGCGCTTTGACATTGGGCGAGAATTTCTGGTCTGATTTGAGCAAGCATCGGTAAATACATTTGAACGGGGTCTCCGCTCTTAACTTTGCTTCGAATCATTTCTAATCCATCGATAAAGGACCGTGCTGGTATGAAGCCACCCATGGGGTTACCAAGTTGTGGGTCTATGGGGCCAAGTTCGGCGAGATAGCCCATTAGAATTTTGTCACTACCAAGGGCTATCATAGTGGCTGCACTCTTGGCAAAATTTGGCACAATAACTTTGAACGATTTGGTGAATCGTTGACGGCACATTGTAACTATTTTTTCAGCAACATTGCCATCCCCGCCAGGTGAGTTGATAATTAGGTAACCTTCTTCTGAGCCATTAGTTGAGCTTAAGAGGTCTTCAAAATGTATGATGTCTTGGCTCATTATGCCATTTAGAGGATGGACAGGACTTGCGGTGTAGCTGATTACTTTAGCTTTTAAAATTCTTGAGATTTTGAAAAATAGGTTTACGGTGCAATTGAAAATCGTTTGTGCTAATGAGTCTAGTAAAGGTTGAGTCAGCTGGCATGACAGTGACATATGTTAGTTTTTACTTATAAATTACTTGTTACTGAAATCTCGTAAACTTCTTGCTCTTCTTTCTGCAGACCTTTAAGTATCTTGAGCAAATTTAGAATGTCATCTATGTCTTCTTTGTGGGTTTCGCATACGTCGGTAATGAATTCTTCTGGAGACATAAAAAATCAATATATCTACAAATCAAGTAACTATAAATAGCTTTTGAGGGCAGAATGTTTATCCAAGATTTGTACAAATTATATACGCTATGTGATATTGTCTACCATAAATTGACGCGCCCTTTTTGTTAACCTACTTAGGGTATTAGTTTGATTATTATCTATTTAGGATTAACCTGATATGTGTATGCATTTGCATTATAAGTCATAAAAAAAAATAAATGCTATATTTAATGTCACTAGAAAAATTGTTTAAAATGTTATGTAAGTTTTCTGATTTTGGTCTTTTATGTTCTTGTTTTATTTGTGGGTAGTTTTTTGTTTGTTTTTGGTGGTGGCTTGTAGGTGTGCTGTTGCTGCTATGGCTAGGCTTGTTGTTAGGCAGGCGTGTAGGTTGGGTGGGGTTGTTGGATATAGGTATGTGTGGAGTGTTTGTATGGGGATTAGTGTGAGAAAGGTTAGTAGTGGGAGTTCGATGATTATGGGGAAGGTTGTGGCTGCTTTTTTGAAGCCTAATTTTTTGGTTAAGTAAATGAATAGTTTGTTGCGTTCGTTAATGCTAAATTGGTTTGGTTCTTTTTTGTAGAATTCGTATGTGGAAAGTAAATCAAGGCTTACTGATAGGAACCATAGAAAGAAGAATATGATTTGGGTTTGTGGGATGGTTGTTGTTATGAAAAGAAAGAAGGGCAGTAAGATTAGAAGAATAATTATGTCTTGAAGCAACATTTTCTGTAGCCGCTAAGTAGTTAATGATTTATGTTGAGGGCTTTTGTGTTTGTGTTGTTTGTGTTTGTGTGGGTTAGTTGGATTCCGCCGTAGATGATGCCGGCGATGACTACGACTACGCCTATGTACATGAGTAGTTGGAGTAGGTTGTTTACTGCTGTTAGGAGTTCTTGGGGTAGGCCTTGTTGCATTGAGCTGTCCCATCCGGTTGCCCAAAATGCTAAGGGTCTGGCTAGGGCCATGAGTACTCCTGCTATGATGCATCCGGCTAGGATTTTTTGTGCTCTTGCTTGTTCTTCGGGGCCTTCAGCTCTGACAAGGCGCAAACCATAGTAGATAAGCAAAGTTGTGGCAAATATTACTATGAGTGCTGGTAAGGAGTCTATTAGTGTTAGGTTTTGTGTGGTTATTGTTGTTAGTGTGAGTGTTGTGGTTGGTGTTAGGGTGGTTGGGGTCATTGTTTGTTGGTCTCCGTTGTTTTGGGGCTTTGGTTTAGGATTTGGTGTACTTTCTCTACGATGGCTATGCGGATGAATTCGGCTCGTGAGTGCATGCCGAGTTTGGTCATGGCTGTGTTGATTTGTTCGGTTAGGTGTTGGTCTATGTATGTGGCTACTTTGATGAGTTTAGGTGGTGTGTTTATTTTTGGCATCTGTTTTGCCTCGTTAAAAGTTGGGTTAAAATTTTTTAAAGCAGTTAAAAATGGGGTTGTTATGGGGTCATAATAGACCTATGTGTTGGGTAGGTTTGTTGTCTGAGTTTTGTTTGTGTGGGTTTGTCAGGGGTAGTGTCTGTGTGTTGTTTGTGGTTGGTATCCTGTTGGTGGGTTGGTTATGGTGAAGTCTATGGCGTATACTGTTGTTGCCATTGGTCCGATGTAGGTTTGGGTGTTGAAGGTTCCGTCGGTTGTTGTTTGGGTTGTGGCTGTGCGTTCGAGTATGTCTTGTGGATTCCAGGTTGTTTGGATGGTTAAGTTTGGTATTGGTGTTCCGTGAACTGTTGTTACGGTGCCGGTTGCCCAGTAGCCTACGCTAAATAAGTTTGAGCCTAAGCCGCCTGCTAAGTTTTGGAATGTTAGTGGTGTGTTGTAGATGGCGCTAAGTGTCTGGGGTGTTGTTAGGGTGATTTGTCGTATTGGACCATTTTGTCCGTCGCTCCAGCCAAAGAAGTTTGTTGAATAGCCGTAGGCGGTTGTTGTTTGCATAACTGCTACGTAGTAAGTGCCAGCTGGTAGTTGGATGGTGGCTTGGCCGTTTGAGTTGGTTTGGGTGATGGTGTGTAGGGTTTGTTGTTGGGTGTAGATGTGAATTGTTGCTGTGTTGATGGGGTAGTTTTGGTAGTCGTTTATGTTTATGGTTAGAGGTATGGTGGGTGTTTTGAATGTGGCTTGTAGGTTGGTCGGGTTAAAGAGAGTTATTGGGTTGGTGGTGCTGGTTTGGCCGTTTATGGTCCAGTGATTGAATTCGTATTCTGAGTTTGGTGTTGCTGTGAAGGTTGTTGGGGTGGTGTGCCAGCCGGTGTTGGGAGTGATTGATCCGCCTGGTGTTGTGGTTGTTTGGATGTATATGTGGCGGGTGTAGTGTGCGGTTATGGTGGCTGGGTTTGTTGGGGTTGTTATTGTTCCGGTTAGGGTGGTTGGTAGGTTGTTGGTGCTTGTTGCGTAGCTCCATGAGTAGCCGGTGTCTATGCCTGTTATGTGTGGGGATTCGTCGGTTTGGTAACTGGTCCATTGGTAGGTGTGGGTTGAGCCGATTGGCCAGTTGAAGGTTAAGGGAAAATTGTTTGCTGTGTATGCTATGTTGTCTACTGTTAGGGGTGTTCCGGTGTTGCTTGTGCCGGATAGGTGGAAGGTTATGGTGGTTGTTGGTTTTGGATTTACTGTTAGGGTGTAGGTTGTGGATTTGGTTTTTTGGCTTGTTGAGGCGTAGATTGTTATTTGGTA
>CAYSWL010000078.1:0-10901 GCA_964434745.1 uncultured Candidatus Bathyarchaeia archaeon
TCAGAATCAGGCACTAGATAGTATCCATATGTTTTTGCATCAGCTTCAGCTCTACGCCGCACCTGATCAAGTGTTATCATAACTCTAAGGCCTCTTTAAGTTGATCTTTTCGAAAACCTGTGATAATAGTCTTATCATCTACAATGGTGGTTGGATAGCTAAGTGTACCGCCGCGTTTCTGGATGTCCTCTCGGATTTTTACTTTATCATTCTCATCAACTAAATCTACATCTACATATTCATATTCTACGCCGTTGTCTTTAAGGAACTGTTTAGTCATCTTACACCAGACACAGGTGCTTAACGCGTAAACGAAAACCTTATGCTTACTATTATTACCCGAGACTTTAGAAATATTCATGATAATCCCTAACGTACCTTTTGTTTTTGCGTCAATATAACTTTTTAGTAGCCGGTTTCGAAGACACAATTTTTTTATTTATTGCAAACAATATTTGTTTAGGTGAATTTTTTGTCAAAATCAAAATCGGCAGCTGAGGAAGCAAAGAAAAAAGAACACTATTATGCAAGTAAAGAGAAGAAAGCCTCAGAAGTCAAAAAGAAGTAGCCAAACTGTTTTGTAAGAAAGATGGTATACAACGTTCGTCACATATAGGATCAAACCGGCTAACCTCTTTTTTCTCTAATGGCAAAACTATCCTAGAAACCATGCCATGTAGGCTATATGGTAACCGAATTAAACGCATCTCTCCATTAGTTACCCACGAGTCTATAGCGAAGCCTTTTGACTTCACATCATTTACAAGTGCACCTCTCTGTTGAGACGTTAACCAGTAAGCTTCTTGGTCAAATACATGAATATGATAGCCTCTACCCGAATAAACAATTTGAAGTTTAGAAAACTGTTTTTGCAAATATTCATATAAGCGCAAGGTTTGGTCTTTAATAATTTCTAATTCTATCATACAAAAACTTAGACCTTGATGCTTTGACATTTTATCTGCCAATGAACCATGCACGGGGCATATAACGTTTTCAGGATCTATATCAAAAGCTAATTCTTGCCCAGTTGATTTATCCTTTTCACTGTAAGTATTGCGGTCATAATAGACAGATTCAGGCAAGAACTCAAGTATTTGTTTTTTCACATCTGAAAAATTTTGATAATCGTCAATTATTATTGTTGTGTCTTTGTCATCTTTGTATTCTTTAGGAAAAATATCTGTATGTTTACCTATTATAACGGCAAACTTAGTTTTACCTAATCGTCCAGTTAACCATTGTACAATTTTTTGTATATCGACTTCTTGTGTGTAAAACAGTTGCCGCTCAGTAAGGCTTGCAACACGCATGCCATCCGGCACAATAAACTTACCCATATGATCTATTAATAATGTTAATTAAATACAAGAAATGGTTTTTGGTAAACATTCCATGTCGCATTCAAAATGCTTGGCAAAATTATATATAACTACTTGCCTGCTTACTTTTCTCTGTGACTAAAATGAATAACCTAATAAAAGTAATCATAACAGGTGCAGTGTCTGCAGTTGTCGCATTTCTTGTCTTAATTCTTTCAGGACTAGGTACATATGGGTATGCAGATGCAAATGGTATCTGGGTAAGCATGACCACAGTGAATCTTGAAGTGACACAATTTGGGGTTATAATGATACTTACTGTATTTTTAGCTGCTACTATAACTGGCTATGCATTAAACTCTATTGAAAAGAAATAAGCTAAAAAACCCACTAATTCCTCTATTCTCTTATGTGCATTATGATTAATAGAATTTTTGAATTTTTCCTTTGCAGAAAGGCTAATATTTCAATATTTAAAATTAGAAGTGGTGAAAAATTTGCCTATTGATGGTGATTTTAAAATTAATCGACAAATTGTTGGAGAGCATAATGGCCATAAAGTATGGGGTCCGGTTGAGCCACCGGCTAAACTAGGTATACATGGTACTAATGTCGCAGTAGACTGGGATGCTTGTGTTGGCGATGGTTCATGCATTGATGTTTGTCCTGTATCAGTATATGAATGGGCTGATAGTCATGGTCATCCTTTGTCTGAGAAAAAAGCTGACCCTATAAGAGAAGCTGATTGCATTCAATGTCTAGCATGCCAAATGCAGTGCCCTGTTGCAGCAATACTTATTACACAACGCTAAACCTGCTATTTCCCAATTCCTTTGTTACTGTATAGCTATTTTAGAAAAATAGAAAAAAGAAAAAGAATTTACTTTACAATTTCTACAATTTTGTTTACGTAGTCCCAGTTGACAATGTTCCAGAAAGCTTCTACAAATTTAGGCCGTTGATTCTGGTAGTCAAGATAATATGCATGTTCCCAAACATCTAGAACCATGAGCAGCTGGAATGAGGGGTAGACATTTACGTTGTGCTTTTCTATTTGCATTATAATAGGTCTATTGACGCATGGGTGCATGGCAAGAGCTGCCCATCCAGAGCCTTCAACTCCAGTAGCTGCCTGTGTGAACTCTTTCTTAAACCGTTCAAAACTACCGAACTCTTTGTTTATCATATCTGCAACTGCGCCGCCTGGTGTTCCTCCACCTTTGCCTGCAGGTGCCATGTTCTCCCAGAATGTGCTATGTAAAATGTGACCGCCAATATTAAATGATAATTCTTTAAGAACTGCTTTTATGTCTAAATCAGAATTTTCACTTCGGGCTTTTTCGAGTTTTTCAAAACCTGCATTCGCACCGTTAACGTATGCTAAGTGGTGTTTGTCATGATGAAGTTTAAGTTGCTCTTCAGAAATGTGGGGCGCTAAAGCATTATAGTCGTATGGTAATTTTGGCAAACTAAATGATTTTATGCCTTCACCTTTGCTTATCGAAAGATGTTCCATATTTACTCACCAAAAGCTGTACCATTTCCAGAGCATTATACGCCTAATATACTTTACTTATCATCAAATCTTTCAAAAAACCTGTTCACTTACCAGTATAGCTTATAAACTGGTGTTAAGAGTTGGTTTAGTAGGGATTTTATTATGAACCAAACTGATAAAAATTTGTTAGATGCCTTTGCAGGAGAATCCCAAGCAAATAGGCGATATCTGGCTTTTGCAAAGCAAGCAGAAGCAGAAGGCTTTCCACAAATTGCAAAACTCTTCAAGGCAGCTGCTGAAGCAGAAACTGTTCATGCACTAAATCACCTTCGAATTGCAGGTGCAATAAAAACTACCGCTGAAAACATTGATGCAGCAGTCACTGGCGAAACTTATGAATTTATGGAAATGTATCCCGGATTCATTACTACAGCCAAAGAAGAACAAAACAAAAAAGCTGAATGGAGCTTTGATGTAGCAAATAAAGTAGAACAAATCCATGCTAAATTATTCCAGAAAGCTGCTGAATCTATGAAATCTAAAGCTGACTTACCGAAAACCGAAATATATGTATGTAGTGTATGCGGCAACACAGTCGAAGGCGAAGCACCAGACAAATGTCCTATATGTAATGCGCCAAAAACAGCTTTCAACAAGATAGCTTAAAACCTTAAATCTACACAACCTTTCTTTTCATTATACAAATTTTTTCTAAAATGCTAATAATAAGTGTGACTACAACTGAACGTGTAAATTAGTTTTAACCTATTGGCTGTACGAATTTTAACGATTAGTAATTAATTTAAAAATTCTACATATTAAAAGCTTCAAAAATTTTATGATTGCATACGATTTTTAGCTAAAATTGTTGCGCAAAAAATAATGTAAAGAGGTCGTAAATTATTAATTATGTTTTTTTGTATTTGTGTGCACTAAGTATTATGTGTAAACTATGCCTTTTTGTTTTTCTTTATGATATGAATGAACTTTTAGGGCTTGGAATTCTGGAAAGGTTTATGTTTATCCACGAAGTTGTAGGTTTGTAATTTGTTGGCGGATCACAGTGTCCGCTGGGATGTGGCCGAAAGGCTGAACCGTAAAACAGCAAACACGCATAAGAGACTTAAATGGAGTAATTAGAATGTCCTACAAGTATATAGCCGCAGAATGGGCGAAACCTGAGAAAAGTTTCGTCGATGAAATTATGCGCCAACGTTTAATTCAATGGCGCAAGGAACCAACCGTAAATCGTGTTGAGCGTCCACTTAGACTTGACCGCGCACGAAAACTCGGTTACAAAGCCAAACAAGGCTTTATTGTTGCACGTGTGAAAGTACGAAGAGGTAACTTACGTAAACTTCGTCCAGTTTCAGGTCGTAGACCAAAACGTATGGGTGTTAAAAAGTTCAAGCCCGCGAAAAGTCTTAGACTGATTGCTGAGGAACGTGCAGGCCGAAAATTCCCAAATGCTAACGTACTTAATAGTTACTGGGTAGGCGAAGATGGCCGTAGCAAATGGTTCGAAGTCATCCTCGTTGACACTAGCCACCCAGTCATAAAAGCTGATAAAGACATAAATTGGATAGTTGAAAAACAGCATCGCGCTAGAGCACATCGTAGTTTGACTAGTGCAGGTAAAAACATACGTGGACTACACCATAAAGGCAGAGGCGCAGAAAGAATGCGTCCAAGCCGCAGCTACGGTAACACAGGAGTGCATAATTAATGCATCACATAAAACCTATGATAATTAAGCCAAATGGTAGCCAACGTGCTGGCAAAGGTTTTAGTCCCGATGAAATCAAAGATGCAGGTCTAAATGTAGCTGATGCCCGCCGACTTCGCATACCTATAGATTGGAAACGAAAAAGCTGTCACGACGAAAACATCGCCAACCTCAAATCCCACCTTGCAGACATGCCCGCTAACACACAAACTAAAGTATCCGATACAGCAAAACCTAAAAAGTAAACCGCCCAATACAAATTGGCGGTGCCTTCCCCTTTGTCTTCCCCTTCTTTAAATTCTAAACCTACAGCTTCTAAATCTAAGTATCCAATTGCTTACGTAGAAGTCCGAGTTTTTAGTCATGCTACTGAAGACCCTGAAAAAGTGCAGATGGCTGTATGCAATATTTTACCTGAACAATTAACTCAGGAACTGGTATTTTCTAAATCCACATTAACAGGTCATTATGGTAATCCAATTACTCTTTTTGAAATTAAACTTGAAGATCGTAAACTACTACCTCTACTGCTCAAAAAGATTGGCTCTAGTCTTTCAGCTCTAGACAAGGAAGCACTCGAAGAAGAATTTAAGCTTAGGCTTGAGAAGCGCAGCCTGTTTTTACGTTTTGATAAACAAAGCGCATTTTTAGGAAATATGAAACTAGGTTCCAATGATCCAATTAGGGTAAAAATCCATTTCAAGAATAAAACGCCACAAGAAATTGAAAGTCTCTGTAAAGAAGCCGGTTTGCTTCCATGAAACGGACATTTGTGGATCTGCATCTGCGGGTGAATTTCAAAGATCTGCCAGCAACCCAATCTCTTCTAAATAAGGCTGCATCGTTAGGTTATAAGATGGTTGCAGTTTCACTTCCGTTTGATGCCCGAGGTGAAGAAATTAGCCGTTTGAGAAGTCAATGTCGTGATTTTGGGCTAGATTTTGCTTCTCGTACTGATTTACGACCTAGATCGCAAAACGAACTGGTTAATGCACTTAGGCGTCTTCGCCGACGCTTCGAAATAATAGCTGTTCAATGTGAAAACAAGGATGTATCTCGACATGCTGCCAAGGACCGGCGAGTTGATTTGCTTAATTTCCCTAACCTTGATTTTCGCAGAAGATTTTTTGACCGCGCTGAAGCTGAACTTGCTAGCTCTAGTCTTGCAACTTTGGAAATTGATATTAAGCCTCTTTTAGTTCTTAAAGGGCCTCAGCGTATTCGTTTTCTATCTGTTTTAAATCGTGAAGTTACTATAGCTAAAGAATTCCAAATGCCGATTGTGGTTTCCAGCGGAATCGTTGAGCCGCTTTTGCTGCGAAAACCTCGCGAAGTGGCTTTGCTCTCTTCACTTTTCGGTCTTGAAGGTGATGCTGCTTTGGATGCAATATCAACTAATGCCTTACGGCTTGTTGAACGTAACCGAGAAAAACTAGAGTCAAAATTCGTAGCGCCTGGTATACGCATAATTAAACAAGGAGCCGATCCATGAAAAGAATAAAGCGACGTTACTTGGCTTTGCAATTGGATGTGCCTGTCGAAGGGCTGCCTTCAGACCATGAATTTATGGACTCTATTTGGGGTAGCATTACACAGATGTATGGTGAATACGGTGCAAGTCAAGCGAATTTAGTTCTCATCAATTATGATGTTGAAAGTAGTATTGCAGTTGTTCGTACAAATCTGCTAGCTGTAAACAAATTGAGAACCTCAATAGCTACTATAACACAAATTGGTAACAAACCTTTAGCTATTCATGTAATGGCGGTCTCAGGTACTATTAAAGCTCTATCTAGACACCTATAGTGGCTTTCCCACAATATTATTTCTGCAAAATTGCTCAAAAATCCTAGTTAAATATGTTCTTTGTACTTCCTTAGATAAGCGTTAACCATGTTTATTGTTGATGTTTATTTTTAATGAATGTGCCGATTTGGATGCTGAATATCATTTATCATTTTATTGAAATCTGCAATAACGTAGTTCAATTAATGTATATGGCTTTTATTGGTTTTTTCATTTTGATGTATGCTGCATCGTTGTTTTTGATATCTTTTTTTCCGCGGCCAATGTGTTGTGGTGTGTAAGGTTTTTATTTGTCGTTTGTAAAGTATATTTGTATTATAGTCTTATAAACCATTGGACAAATTTGCAATTTGTGTATAGAAATATTTATCAATGATGTGATTGCTTGTCTTTTCGTTACATCCAAATAGGTTATAAATAAAAAATTACGAGTCGTTTAACAATGAAGTTGGAAGATTTTTACTTCAAAATGCCCGAGCTAAAAACCGAACCCATTATAGATGATACTACTTTACGTGATGGCATTCAAATGCCTGGTTTGGCAGTCGGCCCTAAAGACTCAGCGAAAATCGCCCAAATGCTTAGTGAAGTTGGTTGTGAACGAATCGAGATGTTCCATTATCAAGAACCCGATAAGCAAGCGGCCAAACTCATACACTCTCTTAAACTTCCCTGCCGTGTAGCGGCCTGGTGCAGAGCCGTAAAAGAAGACATTGACAGTGCTATTGACTTGGGCTTCCAAGAAGTAGGTATATCCCACCCTGTCTCCCACATACACTTCACAGCTAAATGGCCTGAAAAAACCGATGAACAATTGCTTGCTAATGTTGTCGACGTAGTAGAATATGCTGCCAAAACCCATGGATTACGCACCTTTGTCCACGGCGAAGACAGCACCCGTGCCAACTGGAATTTTGAAAAGCAGTTTGTTAACGCTGCAGCTGACGCAGGCGCAGAATGTTATCGTTTATGCGACACTGTGGGAATAGGTCTTCCTGAACTCGATGCACCGCTCCCATTAGGAATACCAGAAAAAATCAAAGCACTTAAAACTGATACACGCATCAAAGCTGTAGAAATTCATGCACATGATGACTTTGGTAATGCAGTAGGTAATACTATGGCTGCCATTCGTGCTGCTTCCGGTGTATGGGATAAAATTTACGTTAGCTCCACATATCTAGGTATAGGTGAACGTGCAGGTAACGTGGAAACAGAAAAAGTGATGCTAAACCTTGCTTTACACTACGGAATAAAAAAGTTTGACGGAAAGACCCAAAAAATGAAACAGACTGCAGACTTCATCGGTAGAGCCACAGGGTTTGTTGTTCCACCTAACAAAGCTATAGTAGGCGACTATGGTTTTGCACACGAATCAGGCATTCACACTCACGGAATACTCAACAATCCATGGACTTACGAACCATATCCACCTGAATTTGTGGGTAATAATCGTCGATTAACAATAGGTAAACAGTCTGGAAAAGGTATAATTAAACACAAAATAACTGAACTTACCGGGAAAGAACCTACCGAAGAAACCATAGCTACAGTAGTAGAACAGGTTAAAAGCATTTACGCCAACGGTAGAAGAGCATCACTTAAAGAAGAAGAATTCAAAAAACTCCTCCGCAACTTAAACCTTCTCACAGAAAACATTAACGGTTATGGCATCAAATAGTCAAAAAAACTTAAGATTCCAAAACATCCACTAATCTTTTAGCTTATTTCCATTTTTCGTATTTTTTAATAATCAATTTATCTGTTTCAAGTCTTTTTGATTGAAAAAATTTGGCCATTTATAAACAAGTTTTTTAGTCCTTAGCCATACTGATTCGATATTTAGGTGCATTAGATGCAGAAAATAGTGCTAAATGGAAAATTTATAGCTGGAATTATAATTGCAACAATCCTAATTTCCTGTATAGTTTCAACTGGTCTATCCGCTCAGTTTGTGGTTGGCCCGCAAGGTCCTAAAGGTGATGTTGGTGCAACAGGCCCGCAAGGTCCTAAAGGAGAACCAGGCATGACAGGTTTAACAGGGTTAACCGGTCAGCAAGGTCCTAAAGGTGATGTTGGCGAAACCGGTGCAACCGGAGCAACAGGTGCCATTGGCCCACAAGGTGAAAAGGGTCCAACAGGCGCTCAAGGTCCCTACCTACCTGACTATGATAGTGGTTGGGTAAATACTTCTGAATTAAATGGTAACTACCTTACATTAGTGCATAACCTAAACGATGTTAACAATGCAATTGTTGATGTCACAGGAAAGATGATGGCTGATGGTCCAATACATAGTCGATATTTAGGTCTCTCTAAACTTTACGATGCAGGTTTTAACAAGACCTATGCATTAAATGGATCAAGTATTATTCCACACAATATAATCCAAACAACAGACGGAGGATATGCAACGATTGGATATGTTGACATTAATTATTCTTTAAAAATATATGCCGCAAAATTTGATGCCTTTGGTAACATAGAATGGAATAAAACTTACGGTCAAGCTGACTACACTACGTGCAGCCAAATTATCCAAGATACATCAGGTGGTTACGCAATAATTGGTTACACTGCAAAGGCTGACAATGACGTAATGTATTTAATCAAACTTGATGAATCAGGAAACATGTTATGGAACCAAACTTTTGAAAAAGAAAAATATGATATTTATGGACTACAAATAGCTCAAACAAGTGACAATGGTTATGCATTATTCGGAGAACTATATTCATATGAAAATGAAACCTCCTATACCAGTACATATTTTGTTAAGACAGATGCGGAGGGTAATTTACAATGGAGCAAAATATATGATATTGATGCAGAATACTCAAACATCAACAAAATGCTTTCATCTACCGATGGTTATGTTATTGCCGGGATTATAGCAGAAAAAAACGAAACCTTCGATGAGCTAGATTACAATTTATACATGTTCAAAATTGACCAAAATGGTTACGTAGTTTGGAACAAGACTTACATAATTCCAAATAGACTACTCCTTAGGTCATTTGCTCAAACGCCAGATGGTGGCTATATTTTGTCTGGTGATATGCGTGATAATGAGTCATATTCTGTTCTATATATGATAAAAACTGACTTTAATGGTAATAAGAAATGGGATAACGCATTAGCTTTATCCCCTGATGGAAGTTATGCCATCTTCACAATCGATTTAGTTCCAACTTTTGATGGTGGATATGCATTTGGGGGCATCAGTAGAAGTAGACACATCGATAACGTTGATGATAATCTGCCTTCACTTTATCAACAAATCATAGGTAAAACAGACGCGTATGGAAATCTACAATGGATTAAAAATTACAGTTCTGGGTTAGCTAGAGTAACTAGTCTTATTCAAACTAGAGATGGTGGGTTCGCATTCGTAGGCTACTTAGCTGAAGCGATATCTGACAATGTAAAAATGAACATTGTAAAAACCTCTGTTAATGGCGAGGTAGGTGTTGCTTGGACCAGCCTTACATCAAATAATATTACTTTATATCGCGGTGAATCTGATCCCTACTGGAACTATGTACGCGTAAGAATATGGATAGCCAAATAATTTTTTCTTCTTTTTTGTTTACCTTTAAAATGAAAAATATTTACTAATGAAAAAGTAGAGGCCTGCTTAAAGCAGGTGTCTTGCTATAGTTACGAGTCTAGGCTTTCTCATCAGCACTTTTGCCAGAGCAGAAAGCTTAGCACCACGTGCAAACTCTATAATGTCTTCAGGTTTTAGGGCGTCTACCAGATCATTAAGGTCTGAATCGGAAAGTTTTTCCATAGTTTCTCGTAGTTTTTCTACTCGTTTGAGGTGTTCTCCTCGCAATTCCCACCAGTCGTCATTAAATTTACTTAATGCTTTCTTGGAAACATCGCCTTTTTTAAGACATTCACTTATGACATCAGCTGCCATTTGCCCGCTAATTATTGCTTCTTTGATGCCTCCTCCGTGAATAGGGTTAACATGGTTGGCTCCTTCTCCGCAGAGTACAAATCCGTTTGCTACCATATCTTTTACCATGCCGCCAACTGGTACACATCCTGCATTGACTTCAAGTATTGAGCCTTTGCTAATTTCTGGGTGTGCTTTAAGAAATTCTTGCATATATTCGCCAGGCTTCTTTTCTTGTGGTACTATGCCTAAACCGATGTTTGCTCGATGTTTGCCTTTGGGGAAAACCCAAACATAACCTCTTGGTGCAAGAACGTTAGATAGGTAGATGTGTATTAAATCAGGTACCATATCTACATTAGTCATTTCATACTGTATGCAGCTGTCAATAAGGTTGAGTTTTGAGTAAACGCCTAGTGCTTGAGTACGCAGTGGCGACTCCGCGCCGGCAGCACATACAACAAGTCGGGCTTTTTCCTCAAATTCATTACCCATAAACTCAGCTTTGACACCTGTGAAATAGTTTTTGTCATCTTTTAAGAATCCTGAAACGAACGTGTTTGCTTGTACTGAAGCACCTGCCTTAACAGCTTCTTCGGCTAGCCATTTATCAAAAACTTTTCTTTCTAAAACATATCCGCCTTC
>CAYSWL010000079.1:0-10809 GCA_964434745.1 uncultured Candidatus Bathyarchaeia archaeon
GATTTCGTCATCTTTCACAATCAGACTGGGACGGCGACATCATCCCCTATTGAATCAACACCATCCCACACTAAAAGGCTTTGGTGAAGGAAAGATGAAAAATAGACCAAAAATTAAGTAAAACCCACAGCAACTAAACAAATCCCAGAACCTAAAACTAAGTATTAACAGAATAGCGTTAAATAAAATTAATCGGATTATGCAAAACTCTGCAAAAAGATGACAACTCCTTAAAGGGCAAATTCTCATCACCTTACTCTGTTTTTTCACAATTTGCCATTTTTACTAAATGAAACGTTATGCCAAGGTTGCAATAGTATTTAATGCATAAAAAAACAAAACAGCAGACACAACAAATATTATGCTTAATAGAAACAGCAACCCGCGTTCATATTTACCGAATTTTATAGACAAGACACCATTAATTATTGGGAAAGCGCAAGCAATACCAGCTAACCACAACAGCTCTGATTTATCAGCCCAACGGTTAGCAACACCATCAAACCCAAAATGAACAGGTACAATTTGAGGTAAAGAAACATAAATCCAAAAGAAGTACCCAAGGAAAACAGCGTAAACCAAAGCAACGGATAGAATTTGAATATACAAATATTTTTTCATAAATTGCTCTTCACGTTTCATCAGATTCAGATCTATTTTACCAAATTCATTCTTTGTTAGGTTTAATGCATTAAGGAATTGGTCTGGTTCTTGAGGTGAGATTGCAATTTTTTGGCCATTATTCAACGTTAATACGATATAGTCGCCAGATATTTTTGTGCCATAAACATGAGCGTTTCCTATGTTGGTTCTATACAAACCCCAATGAAAACCAGGCAGACTTGCTCCGAAAAGACGTAAACTAAGGGACAGATACACTTTCTCCACACTAATAATTTGAGAGTATGCTATTTTTTTGTTAATTAATCCAAATCTAATTCTTAATTCTTTGGCAGATAATTCGTACTTCAAACTGCCACTAGCAAAAGTAAAGTATGCCATAACAAGGTATACACCTAAAAGAATAGAAAACATGATAACGGTGAAAAAAAGTGGCCCATCTATCATCAGATATAGTAGTATACTGATTGGAATTGCAAATATTAAAAGGAAAAATAATCCATAGTATTTGGTTGCTTTTGAATGGTGTGAATCGTAAATAGTATCGGCTTTAGTAGGCATTTTTGCAAACTATTATAAGATCGCTTAATAAATGTAGCCCAAAATAAGGGATTACTGCTAGCAGCACAATCAATCAGGTATATTCCAAAAGTGTATAGTTAGAAAACAATAAGATTACAACAAATCAAGTAAAAAAAGTCTTAAAATAGTTTTCTAAAAAATAAAATAGCAACACCTACCCCAACTAAACTACACCTTCACCCGGATATTGGAATTTGGTTAAAGGAAAAACGAAAAAGAGCAAATTTCTACTTTTCTTAAGAACCCTAATCTTGATGGAATCCAAACAAAGGGCATGTTTGAAAATGCATTAAAAAAATGCAGAATAAAAAATAAAGGTAAATATTATAGATTTTTAATTGTAAAATCTTCGAATAGGGTTAAAGCTTCAGGCAGGGTTTTTTTACCAAAACCGATTCGGAAATAGTGATGGCCATAATCGAACATTGTGCCAGGCATTAATAGTACACCTTTTTCTTTAATGAGGTTGCTACAAAAGTCTTCTATGTTTGTTTCGAATTTTGTTTGAACAAAAGCTACTGTGCCAGCGCTAGGCTTTAGCCAGTTGAACTTGTCATAGTTTCTGTCGAAAAAGTCATCAAGCAACTTTAAGTTAGTTTGAATTATATTCAAGTTTCTATCTATTATCTGGTCTTTTTTTCTTAGTGCAGCCAGAGCAATAAACTCGGTTACTGGACTATTAGATAAAGTGGTATAATCTTTGAGCTGTAAAATCTTTTTTCTAATAGCTTCATCTTGTATGCTCAACCAACCTAATCTTAAGCCGCCAAGACCAAACGTTTTTGATAACCCTGAAAGGGAAAGACACTTATCGTAAATATCAGAACCCACAGGCAATCGAGTTTCATTCTGGTACTCTAGCATGCGATACATTTCATCAGAAAGCACATAGCAACCGTTCTCTTTTGCTAAACCAATTATTTCATTAAATTCGCTTCTGGTGAACAAGTGCCCAGTGGGGTTATGCGGCGAATTTATTATTAGAAGCTTTGTTGTTTTATCGATTTTATCTTTTAGAAACTCGATATCCCAATGCCACTGGTTTTTTAAAATTACAGGAGACCAAGGTGTTACTTTGGCACCGATAGCTGCAGAAATTGCGCATAATGATTGATAACAAGGAACCTGCACAATAGCTTTGCTACCTCTTTTTAACAAAGTATTCAGGGTAAGGAAAATGGCCTCTTGTGGAACGCTGATAATTATTTGCGAACAGTCTGAATTTTGGAGCAATCCAGCAATTTCTTTTCTAAGAAGTACGTTTCCCTGTGACTCGGAGTAACCTAACCTCAAATTGTTCAAAGCAGTTAATTCATCTTCTGCAAGGACTTCTTTAATAGTGAAAGTTTCACAATCAGATGCACCAAGCACGTATTTAATATCTACTTCATGTTTAGCAAGGTATCGTTCCAGCTTGAACTCATCAATCTGCATAAAAACGCATTATAAACAACCGCCTATTAAAAGTAGCCAATCAATCATTCATTCTATCTAGACGTTGTGATTCTGGTTTTTTCTAAAAAACTTAAAAATCAAGACAAAGTTAGATTTGCTTAAATAAGGCTGATTAGACACGTAATTTTGATACTGATTATGGCTATAGTGAATAGTAAAGTGTTTGCAATAATCGGTCTTTTATTGATCACAGTTAGCGCTATGCTAATTGCCATTTATTGGCAGCCGTATAGCAATAAGACACATACACCAGCTACTTCACCAACAAGTACTTTGCAACCTAACATCCAAACACCAATAATAGAGCCAACAGTAACTTTACCTCAAACAACGCCACCTTCACTATCACCATCACCTTCACTTCTTCAATCAGCAACACCAACTAATTATCCGATAATAACACCTATTCATTCACCTATGTCCACAAAAACGCCGCCGATATTTATGCCATCTCAGGCGCCAATCTTACCGCGGCCTACAACAGAGCATACACCAGTAACGCTTTATCCAGGAGAAGTTTTGGAATACCAAGGTCAAAGGCTCTCTTCAATTGGTAACTTTTATGAGAACTCAATAATAGGAGTCCAGAATATTGATGCAGCCGCCTATAAACTCAACGTGTTTGGTCTTGTTAACAGAGAGATAGAGTTGCCTTACTATCAAATCATATCAGATTATCAAAGTTTTCAAAAAGTTGTGACTATTTACTGTGTTGATGGTTGGGATGCAACTATACTTTGGGAAGGTGTGTTAATAAAAGACTTAATACAAACCGCGGGTGCAAACATTGAAGCTAACACAGTAATTTTTCATTCATCAGACGGGTATACAACATCTATGCCTCTTGAGTATCTTTTAGATAATGACATTATTATGGCGTACAAAATGAATGATATTGTAATACCGCCAGAGCGGGGATTCCCATTCCAACTAGTAGCTGAAAGTAAGTACGGCTATAAATGGGCAAAATGGATAATTGGAATTGAACTAACCAATGATCCTAGCTATTTAGGGTACTGGGAAAGCAGAGGCTACCCCAACGATGCAAACTTACCATAAAAACTAATTAAAAAGAAAAAATACAACAAAGTCACTTTCTGTTGAGAGATAGCTAGTTTGCCACGCCGTTTTTTATTGGTTTAAAAATTACTGTTAGATTATTCTCTTCACTTATTGCTAAGCCACGGTCTAAAACGATTTTTCTAACGGCCAATAGTGTAGATTCATCCAAAGTCCGTTTTATATGAATTTGGTATCCTTTAGATAATACGCTATCTGCATTAGGGGGCATTAAAGCGAAAGAGTTTCCCTGCAAAGAGCCAAATGTATCAAGCAGCTCTATTAACAAATCTGCAGCTTCTCGTTTATCCATAGAAATCACATTAATACATTAAATATTGAAAAGAAAAATATTGAGTAACGGCAAAAACGAAAGCATATTACCATAATAGTTGGCTAAATTTTGTATTTGACCTCGTTTAGTATACTGTGAGCTTTTAGTCTGTGATCTCTTAATTCGCCTGGATTTGAGAAAATTTTCTTACAGATCGGACATTTAAACTCGAACTCCAACTTCCGATACCCCACACAAACCTAACGCTCCACTAAATGCTATATAAATTTGTGACTGCAAAATGTAACAACAAACACAAACTGTTACGTTACTTTTACTTTACTTTGTTTATTAAAAGTGGTTGTTGGTTTAATAAAGGAAGTTGAGGTTTTTGTTATTGGTTAAAAGGTTAGCTTTGTAAAGTTATTTTTGAGTTGATGTCGGCAAAGCTGACGCTATGAGTTCTGTTCCAGCGGCAATAAAAAGTCTAAAGGTACTCCATAGTTTTTTAATAGACATATTATTTTGGAATAAGTAAGCAGGTGTCTTTAGCAGGTTAGCACGCGTAGGATTTGTTATCCAATTTAAATCTACATCTAAATTAATTGTTGAGTCAGGCACTCGACCATGAGTTACTTGAATATATTTAACGCTATTACTGGTTGTTTTAAAAATAAAGCTGATTGTAGTATCATCAAGGTTTAATGTGCATTGAATTTTTTGATGGCCTATCATTTTTAGGAATTTGGAAATTTCTAAGACTTCATGTACGCCAACGTTTCGGGTATATTTTTCTACTCGTGGGTCAACATATGCAGCAAGGAAAGTCTTTACATGCTGATCAAAATTATTTTTTTGCAACTCATTTCCATTATTTGCCATAAAACCTAAATTTAAAGAACGTTCTTGAATGAATTCTATTATTGGCTTCTTTCTTCGGGTTCTTTTCTGAGAGACCAACTCGTGGTCAATAAATGTATCTAAGTTCCAGAATTTTGCCATGCAGTATGTAGCTAATTCTTCAATTCTATCTTTTGATAGATGGTTAGTCTTAAAAACTGAGTGCATTTCATCAAAGTTATCCCAGTTAGTCTCAAAGATTAAATCTTGTGCATCAAGTTCAGCATAGAAGTCTGTGCCAGGAAAAGGGGTTGCTATTCCAAAGGCGGCAGCGGTTAACCCAATTTCCTTTGCGTATTCGGGAAAAGTTTTAATTTCTTCTTCAGTCTGGTCAGGAAGACCTATTACGAAAGTGCCTCCTGCTCTGCCACCGTTTTCTCTAATATTTTTAACTGCTTGTTTGTGGAATTTAGTAGCAACACCTTTTTTTGTTGACTGCAAATCTTTAGCGTTTGGACTTTCAATACCCATTTCGAATTTTGCAATATTAGCTTGACACATTTTTTGCACTGTTCGTGGATTATTTGCCATCATGTCTGCTCTTACTAATGCACCAAATTCTATGTTCAAATCATCATGTTCTACAAGTAAATCACATAAGCGCTCTACATTTCGTGGGTGACCAATGAAATTGGGGTCTGCAAACATTACACTTATTGGTTTGTATTGGTGAAATTGAGCCATTTCAAGGATTTCTTTCATTACATTTTCAGGTGTACGAAATCTAGAGCACCCATTACTCATACTAGGTTCGCAACAGAAACTGCAAAGACCACTGCAGCCTCTTGACATCATAATAACATCACAGTCGGTTGTGCGGTCGGCGCTCTTGTAAGGGTACTGTCTTAGTCGCCGAGCAGGAAAAGGAATACTATCTAAATCCTGTATTGGTGGCCGTTCATCGTTGTGGATTATTTTCCCGTTTTTCTTATAAGAAGTACCTAAAACAGTTTCGGCAGAGCCACATTTTACGAGTTCATGCATTGTTTGTTCGCCCTCGCCACGTACCACGATGTCGATTTGTGGATAAGACAACATTAAATCTGGTACGCTAGTTGGATGATAACCACCTACAATTGTGGTGACACCTTTACTTTTTGCAAGTTTTGCAAGATTCAATGTTTCGTTGTGTTCAGTAGCAGACAAGGAAATTCCTACTATATCTGGATGGTAAAAATCAAGACACTCTTGGAAGTTTCTTCTGTCTAACTCGAGATCAACAATATGCACCTGTTTAACATCATTCTCGATATATGCAGCAACATACTCTAGACCTAAAGGTATCAAATCAAAAGCGAAACTCAGACCTTTTCTGCCTGAAGGCTTAACAAGTAAAACTCGTTCAAACGGCACCTAAAGCACCAAAGTTAACTCATCAGCTTAGCAGGAAAACATAAAAACTAATCGCAGACCAACCACCCTTATACATGGAACACACCGAAAAAGGAAAAATAAAAGTGCAAAACTTGAGTAATGAAAAAATTTTAACTTAAAGACCAGTTAACATATAGGCAATATTATAAAAATAAAAAAATGGATTTTTAGTTTAGATATAGGAATTTAGCGATCTATTAACTACGTTAGAGGAATGTATTGGAAACTTTTTATGACCACTTCGACTGGCAGTCCATTTGATGGTGCGGCGCCTTCGTATAACCAGAGGTTAATGTGAGCTCGTATATCTTGTGGATTTACCCGTTCATAGCTAGTGAATCGGCTGATGACGTTTTCAGATGGTTGAGAACCTATAGGGTAGTGGCCTCCGAAGCTCTCGAAATATATTGATTTTCTAGTCCAAGTAAAGTAGTGTGTAGAGTAGTCACCATATAGTTGGATGTTAAAGGATTTTTGATTATTGTTATCATATGGTGGAGGTTGAACTGTAAACCAGCCATTATTGTAGTCGGATATGGCCCATCTTGAAAATTCAATGTCTATTTCATGTGAGTCATCTTTATAGGCAAATAGGCCTAAAATGACGTTTTTATCTAAAGTATCTATGCGGCTAACAGTGTAAAAAGCGTATGTACCATAACCAAATGTTTGAAGTGTTGTTAATTCAGGGCAATACCAGTGACCGTCGCGGTAGGTAATTTTTAGATGTAACCAGCCATTATCGTCGACCCAAACATTTTCGGGGCTATTTGACCAGTAGTTAGGACCTGGATTGGTAGGCTGAATACTATTTTCAACATACCAAGTATAACCAGAAAAAGAAATTACACTTGGATAAGCTGCTTCTACAAACATGTTACCTGCAGAGCCGTAACGCGCATTGTAGTTGTTAATTGCTCCAAGAAAAATTAGAGACCCTATAACGAGAACAAGTGTGGCTGAAATGATTTTTCTAATTTGCATATGGGCTTTTATGGCAAGCAAGCGCTCTTAAGGTATGTTATCAACAGATGCAACAATTTTTTGAAAATAACTAAATTAATAGGAAGAAAAATTATACATTCCATGACGTAAATAAGTATAACTTATGCATTAACTGCATAAAATACAAAATAATATAACAACAAGGCTTCTCAAATAGCGTGTAAACACATAAAATACAAGCAAACATGCAAGGTCAAAAAACAATAGTGAAAAGTAAAACACAATTAACTTCTGTAGATACACCTTATTAGAGACAGAAGTTAACTAAAAACAAATAAGTTATCGACCAGATTTTGACCTAAATTCACTTTTTATCCAAAAATACATTTGTGCAATGTTTGAACAAATTTCTTAGACATAGCATCGTTATTTAAATTACAAAAAATTAAATTGAGAACATGAACTTAAAATAGCAGTTCACTTGCATACACCTTCTTTTTCAATAGTTCATTATGAAGCATAATTGGACCTTTGGCCAAGAAATAAACTTTTAGAACACGACTTAAAGACCATTATCCAAGGATTTTTCCACTTTTTTAAAGTATAACGCGTGCCCTTTCTTTTCAGCCACATAAATAATACCACTTTTTCTTAAACAATAAGTTATTTGTCTTGCAGCTCTAACAGGTATTTTGGCTGATTTGGCGAATTCCTTATTGGTAAAAGGCACATTCAATTGTTCAGGCAAAATTTTTAAGTAGTCATATTTATTTTGAAAAAGAATCTGATTATTTATCTTAATTAATCGTCGCTCTATAATACTTGCACCTTTTCTTCTCCAACTTCCTTTTCCATCGTTACACCGAACTTCTTCCTCGTCAATTAATAAAACTTCTAAAGAAAAATTTTCTTCACTAAGCATATTAGGAATTCTAACCAGTTCGCGGAAAAGATCAGCTATCTTGCCTTTTTTAGGAGATGCACGCTTGTTAACAACTACACCATCTTTAGTTATGTATGTTATCCACTTCTTCTCTGGCAAAGGATACACTAATCTAACTTGATTTGTTTTAATGAGTGATTGAAGCTTTTCTTTAAGAGCAGAAAAATTTCTCGTCTGAACTTCAATAATCAACTCACCTCTCAATATGTCAATAATATAATTACCTAATTTAATCTCAAATACATCGCCAGGAATTGAATAGGCTTCTTTAATTTGTAAATGAAGAGAATGCTCAGTCATTGCCTTCAAAAGAACTAATGCAACTAATAAGACTATTTTAACATAACATAATATAATTATAAGCACACCATTAACAAAGTAGAGGCAAATATTTGATTTAAACTAAGGATTTTTTATAACACTAGAATAGTTGAACTTGGATAATAAAATAAATTAGCAATTTAGTACTAATTTGGCATCTCCTTGCAGTTAACCTCTCTTTCAGATTCAAGATACTAACAAATTTTGACGCGTAGATAAATTAGGGCTTTCGGGCGATACATATAAAATAGCTTTCGTCATCTCTTTCGAATATAACAGCAAGCTCATTTTCCTGCATCATCTGTTTAAGTTTTTCCATTCGAGGTAAGAAATCGTTCTCGATCTCTACACCACCGTTAATATGAACCCCGTTAATCTTTTTAGCAGAATCACTATGAGCAACTACTAAACGACCGCCCTTCCTTAAGGCTTTAGATAATATCTTTACAGCTAGAGGTTGGTCAACAAAATGAGGAAAACATGAGTAACATACTACCAAGTCGAACTCTTCAGTATACTTTAGTTCGTAAACATCAGACACTTTGTAGGAAATCATTGGGTAATTTTTTTCAGGATATTTTGAGCGAGCAATCTCAATCATTTTCTCTGAATAATCTACTGCAACAACCTGCCCATTAATTAGATATTTTTTATAGAAAGGTATCATAACTCCAGTTCCAGTACCAACATCTAAGATCGTATCGTTGCTTTTAATTTCAAGCAATTCAGTGATGTATTGCACTTTTTCGAGGTTGTGGACTGTGATATTGTCCCATACAGTGGCTTTTTCGTTGAAGAAACTCTTTTGTTTTGGATTGACCATTGGGTTCATTATTGCACCTCCATTTATATCGGAATGACTACGGGTATTCCACGCACTTTTTCTACATACGCATCGATATTATATACTTCTTTGATATTATCGGGCGTAATTATCTCATGACCGCCTGCTGAGTAGATCATTCCTTTTTTCATCAGAATGAATTTATCCGAATGCCGGATAGCTAAGTTGAGATCGTGAATGATCATAACTGCAGCCATATGGTTCTTCTTAACTATATTTCTAATTAGATGCATGATTATGTGTTGGTTAGACAGGTCAAGACTGCTTGTTGGCTCATCTAACAAGATTACCTTTGGCTGTTGAACTAAAACTCTAGCTATTTGCACCAATTGATATTCGCCGCCGCTAATTTCGTCAACATATTTAAGGGCAAGCCCGTCCAAACCTAGTAGATGTAGTACTCTCCCGACTAGCCTTACGTCTTTCTCGGTGGCATTCCATTCAAAGTGGGGTTTTCTGCCCAATAATACAGAATCGAATACTGTAGTTCTAGAGGTCTCGCTCCTTTGTGCCACATAAGCTAGATTCTTGGCGATGCCATTTTTACTCATTTGATGCAAATTAGACCCGTCTATAAAGACTGAGCCAGAAGTTGGTTTGAGTACTTTACTTATGCATTTAATCAAGGTAGTTTTACCGACACCGTTTGGGCCTAAAATGGATACTACCTCATCAGCATTTACGCAAAAAGATACATTATCTAGAATCGATTTGCTATTATAAGAGAAATTTATTCCATTCACTTCAAAGAACATTATCGTCTATACCTCCTGATGAGTAAGTAGATAAAAAGAGGCCCCCCAAGCATCGAGGTTATAATGCCAACAGGTATAACTGAAGGATAAAGGATTACTTGCCCAACTCCGTCAGCCACTATTAGGATAATGCCTCCGAGAATTATGGAAAGAGGAATTAAGTATCGATGATCACCGCCAATAATCATGCGTGCGATGTGTGGTCCTAGAAGACCGATAAAAGCAATTATACCAAAAAAAGAAACAATAACTGCTGATAAGATAGATGACAAAATCATACCCACAATTCTTTCGCGCTCTGTATTAACACCTAATCCTTTAGCGGTGTCCTCTCCAGCGTCTAGAGCATTGTAGGCCCATCTTTGATAGAAGAAATAAAGGATTGCTGGAAGAGTCACGATTAATATTAGAGAATTCCAGGTCCAAGTTGCTTTACCTAAGTCACCAAAGGTCCAAGCGACAATGTTACCTAACTGTGAATCTGTGGCTATATATTGCATGAAGGATAAACCGGCAGCAAACATTGCACTTATCGCAACACCAGCTAGCACCATTGTTTCGGCACTTACTTTTGTAATCTTAGTTAGAATTAGTATAGAACCAGTTGCTACTAAAGAAAATAGAAAAGCGCATATGGTCGTAACGTAGGGATTGTTAATTGATACTGTAGAAGCGAGACTACTGCCAGCACCGAGAAATATTATAGCAAATGAAGCTCCAAAGGCAGAGGCGCTAG
>CAYSWL010000080.1:0-10704 GCA_964434745.1 uncultured Candidatus Bathyarchaeia archaeon
TGACTTTAACATTGGTTGAAAAAAATCAGCCTAAAATGCATACTGCATAATAGTAAGTTGCCAGATTGAACGGATATTCTTGAAGACAAAAATGTCTAAAAAGAGTTGCATTAATTAATAATATGTAAATCTTAGAAATGCAATTTTTAAAGTCTATTTTTTGATTATATTGTTTCAGCAACACCTTTGAAAACGTCTCGAATTGATTGTATAAGAGGATATTGTACTTTTACAGGTTCTTCAAGTTTTGATAAACGTTCAACTCGGAAGTAAATAGGTGGGTGACTATCTAATCCTATCCACTCTTGAATTCTAAAGGAAGGCGTACGTTCAAATAGTAAACGTTGGAAACCGATTTTTTCTAATGCGCCTGCTAAGACTTTGGGTTGACCCATTATCATTGCTGATGTGAGGTCTGCGCGAGCTTCAAAAAACTTTGCTATGAAAAAGATTACAGTCATTACAGCCCAAAAATAGATAAAAAACAAGAAAGAGGCAAATATTATTGGGAATATATTGAAGAGTACATAAAAGCGGAATAAAAATTCAGCACTTGTTAATCCATATAGTATAAGTGGGTCTCTACCTTTCAGGTGTCCAAATTCGTGCCCTAAAACACTAATAATTTCATCCTCGGTTAATTGAACCATCAAACCAGTTGTTATTAGAACTATACCTCGACTTGGACTAGGACCAGAAGCAGCAGCATTTGGAACCATAGTATTAGAAACAATAATCTTCGGTACTTTATAACCGAACTTGTCAGCTACTTTTTTTACCATGTCATAAACATTTATTTTTTTAGCAATTAAGTTATCAGGATAACAAGTAAAGTTGTATTTTGAAAATACTTTTTGGGCTTGTTCACAATCAATTGCACCCTGCTTAGCAATTATCTCTTGATATATCTCATTTTTTATTGCCACTATTTGTTCAGGAGCCTGCTTAAAATCATCAATTGCACCTAGCACACCTGCAGGAATGCGGTATTCTAAAAAATGAATAATAGGATTATCTTTAGTTATAGTCCAGTCACCTGTGCGGGCAATTATTTTATTTGAGAAAAAAACTAGGAAAAACTGGGAGCCTATAAGTACCAAAGGAGCTACCCAAAACCAGTCGGGATAGAAGGTATAAACAACGATAAATAAACCCATACCTAACACAATGAAAGTTAGGAATAACAACAATTGTGTTTCTAGGAATATTCGATTAAAACTTTTTTCTTGAGCTTTTACTCGTTCAGGAACAATACTTTCTCCTTCACGCCACGCAAAATACCAAGTTGCACGACGAGCTTTTTCCTCAAACATTTTAACAGCAATTACTATATCCTGACGTGCTTCTTCTACAGCAACATCAGTTACTTGACCATCAACTGGCATTATCATTATATTAATTGAATCTGAACCTTCAACCTGAACTTGTAAGATTTCTTTACCTTGCTTATCCATAATAGTATATGCAATACGACTAATATGAGGAGACAATTCTTTTACGAGATTTGAAAAGCGCTGCTTTTGCGGAAGAAAATACTGGCGGTAAATAAAATCAAACATTTTTTCAAAATAACTTGGAGGTACTTCTGTATTTATCTGATAAGAAACAGTTGTTGTAAGCATGCTTATATAATCTCCAAAGAAAAGCTAAACTAACTGACTCACAGTGCGTTATTAACTCTATTGATAACAACATGTATGAACAAAAATAGGCTAAAAATACAACCATACAAGGTAAACTAAATGGTTGTCTTTACTTAGTATATTAACTATCACAGCAAAAAAGAGCATAATAAATTTTCAGTATAGGCATAAAAACCACCCTTTAATTAATAAATTATTAGATGATTACTCGTTAACCGTGATAAGAGCATGGTAAATAAAGAGTCACAAGTAGCACCAAAATTTCAAGCAGCAGTTTTCTTTGTTTCAGACATAAATAAATCAAAACAGTTCTATTCTGAAATTCTTGAACAAAAAATAGTTGCAGATTTTGGAAAAAATGTAGGATTTGAGGGTGGTTTATCAATTTGGGAGAAAAACTATGCATTAAAAACCATTTTTAAAGATAAATCCGATGATATCAAAGTAGGAATGAATAATTCTGAAATATATTTTGAATATTCTAATCTTGATAAATTATATGAAAAAGTTACAAAGACAAACGTGAAGATTATTCATCCAATTATAGAACATCCTTGGGGACAACGTGCATTCAGGATCTATGACCCGGATAATCACATTATCGAGTTCGGGGAGTCAATGCAGGATGTTATAGTAAGATTATACAGCAGTGGACTAAGTATTGAGGAAATAACAAAAAAGTCGCTTATGCCAATAGAATTCGTTAATATGGTCCTAAAAAAGTAACCTTAATCTATCTTACACTTCGTGAATTATAGCTCGAGTACTTTCACGGAACCTTATTTTTTCACATTATCTATAATTCAATAATTTACGCATAATTTTACATAAATATAATAAAAACTATCAATTAATACGTTCAATTTGTTCTAAAAAACGGTTTATAAAAAATAGGTTAAAAGATAGAGCCTTAAATGGAAAGCATACTAGCTAGATCGATCATTTTAGGATCAAAAGCTTTCTTTTTACAGCATGCTTCTGAAAGGCTAACACAACCTAAGGTATTATTTTGTAATGAAACAGAACAATTCTTTTGTCCTTCAATGAGAAGATCAATTGCTTTCTGAGCAAATAGGCTAGCTAGCAATCTGCTTCTCGCGGTTGGGCTTCCACCTCTTTGAGCATAACCAACTATGGATAATCGAACTTCTGATTTAGTATGTGTTTGGATGTCTTTGGCCAGTTTAGCTGTATCTCCTATACCCTCGGCTGCAACAATGATACCTGCACGTTTGCCTTTGCGGGTGTTATCTTTGATGATTTCCAATGTTTTTTCTAGTGGACAGTCCTGTTCTGGAACAAGAATAACTTCCGCGCCTACGCTTATACCCACATTAACTGCAAGAAAACCTCTTTCGCGACCCATTACTTCAACCACAAAAATTCTTTCGTGAGAGATAGCAGTGTCACGGATTTTGTCGATTACATTTACAGCGGTATTAACTGCTGTATCAAAACCAATGGTTTCTTCAGTGCCATAGATATCGTTATCAATTGAAGCAGGTATACCCACCATTATAGCACCAGTTTTTTTACTTAAGTCTAAAGCACCGTGCATTGAACCATTACCACCTATAACGACTAATCCGTCTATATTATGTAAGGCAAGGTTGTCAGCAGCTTTTTGCTGATATTCTTCTGTTTTAAATTCGGGGCATCGTGCAGTACGTAAAATTGTTCCGCCTATTTGGACTATACCACCTACAGAACGTGGTGTTAATTCCTGATAGGTGTTTGTTATCAGACCTTCCCAACCGCGTTCAAAACCAATTACCTTAATGCCTTTTGAATATGCGATACGTGTTACTCCTCGTATAGCCGCATTCATTCCAGGGGCATCCCCGCCTGTAGTAACTACACCAATAGTTTTCACCCATTAACACTCCTAAGTAAAGAAGATATTATACAACAATTAGTTTCTTTAGAAAATAAAGGTGATGTTAAATATAAATATGCAAATAATACGAAAGCTTTTCTTAGACAACTCTTGTTAATCAATTAGGTGGAACTTTGAATAATAACCATATAATTGTACTTGTTACAGTATCTAGTAAGCAAGAGGCTGAAAGTATTGCTCAAAGATTATTAGAAGAAAAGCTTATTGCTTGTGCGAATATTGTTTGCCATGTGTCTTCACATTTCCATTGGGAGGGAAAGATTGACCATGCAGATGAAGCCATAATTTTTATGAAAACACGTAAAGACTTATTTGAACAACTTTGTAAAAAGGTAAAAAGTTTGCACAGTTATGAATTGCCTGAGATCATAGCATTACCAATAATTGCAGGATCAAAGTCGTATCTTGAATGGATAGATGCAGCTTTAAAATAAACCGACATCAGCATGTACATTTTTGTACAAAAAAGCCTTAAATAATACGTAAGGGTATTGTTGTGAACTATAAGGAGTATGACATAAATGGGGAATTGCCTTTGGCGCACAACAACCATCCATAACACAAACAACATCTAAATTAGTTGACCCATTAAATTTTAAAAAAATTACCCTTACCCAATCACCCCTTGAAGTATTTTCTAAAATCAACAAGCAACATACAACAGCATATCTTCTAGAATCTATAGAAGGCCCAAAAAAGCTAGCACAGTTTTCATTTATTGGTTTTAGCCCACAATGCACTTTGCAAGTGAAAAACGGAATATCAATAACGAAAAATGAAGAAACAGGGGAAGAAGAAAAACAATCTATCCAAAATCCACTTCAAATAATCAAGCAACTTGTAGCAAAAAGGGTTAGCGCTAATAAAGAGTTCCGATTTACAGGTGGAGCCGTAGGCTACATTAGCTACGATGCAGTTCGCTACTGGGAAAAACTACCCAACACTGCAACTGACGGGTTAGGATTTCCAGATGTAGAAATGGGCATATTTGACGATGGCATAGTCTTTGACCATAAACAAAAACGGGCATATTACTATTATTATAAACAAAATCGTCTACCACAAATCCTAGAACTGCTTAAACAGCCTAGTGAAGAAGAAAACTTGATAACTTATCAGCCAAAGGCGAATATGACACAGAAACATTTTGAACAAGCAGTAGAGACGGCTAAAGAATACATCACTAAAGGCGATATTTTCCAAGTTGTTCTAAGTAAACGCTATGATTTTAAAATAGAAGGAGATTTAGTGCCGTTTTATCGCGCGTTACGCTCAATCAATCCTTCACCATATATGTACTACTTCAAATCGGGCACAAGACAAATCGTTGGCTCTAGCCCTGAAATGTTAGTAAGAATTGAAAACCGAACTGTAGAAACATTTCCGATAGCGGGCACTCGGCCACATGTAATAAGTGCAAAAGAGAATAAAAAACTAGCCAAAGATTTACTTTCTGATGCAAAGGAACGCGCTGAACATGTAATGCTTGTAGATTTAGCACGAAATGATATAGGAAAAATTTCCAAATTTGGAAGCGTACGAGTTCCCGAATTCATGCAAGTCCACGGGTACAGCCACGTTCAACATATTGTTTCAAGAGTAGTAGGTGATCTAAGAGATGACTGTGATAGCTTTAATGCACTTCAAGCAGTTTTTCCAGCAGGCACGGTTTCAGGAGCACCTAAAGCGCGAGCAATGGAAATTATTGAAGAACTTGAAGCTAATAGAAGAGGACCATACGCAGGAGCAGTAGGTTATTTTTCGTATAATGGTAACGCTGACTTTGCTATAACCATACGTACACTATTTGCACAAAATGAACAAGCCCATCTTCAAGCAGGCGCAGGAATTGTAGCAGATTCTGTTCCCGAAAAGGAATGGATTGAAACAGAGCACAAGGCAGGTGCCTTAATGCAGGCTCTACATACTTTAGGAGACAATATGTGATGCGGGTCTTAATTATAGATAATTATGATTCATTTGTGTATAATTTAGTTCAGTATATAGGTGAACAGGGCCCTGAAACAATTGTTTATCGCAATGACCAGATAACGATAGAGCAGATTAAAATCATTAAGCCTGATCGCATAGTTATCTCACCAGGGCCTGGTTCACCTAACGACCCACGAGACTTTGGCATCTGCAGAGCGATACTGGAACAGTTAAGCCCACATGTACCAACTTTAGGAGTTTGTCTTGGGCATCAAGGCATAATAAGTACATTCGGAGGCAAAGTAGTTAATGCCAAACAGCTCATGCACGGTAAAACTAGCCAAATAAAACATAATGGAAAAGGAATTTTTAAAGGCATACAAAATCCCTTCACCGCAACCCGTTATCACTCTCTTACAGGCGAATACAATACTATTCCAGAATGTCTAGAAGTTACTGCAATATCAACTGACGACAACGAAGTGATGGGCATACGCCATAAACAGTACCCTATTGAGGGTGTTCAGTTCCATCCAGAATCAATACTTTGTGAAGATGGCAAACTTTTAATTAGAAATTTTTTGCAAGGTGAACAGGCATGATAAGAGAAAATATACAAACTCTTGTCGAAGGCGCAAGTCTATCTTTTGATGAAGCACGTCAAGTAATGAACGAAATCATGACCGGGCAAGCCACCAATGCTCAAATTGGCGCTTTTCTAACAGCTTTAAGAATGAAAGGTGAAACTGCAGAGGAACTTGTAGCTTTTTCACAGGTAATGCGAGAACATTGCTTTAAAATAAGCCCTAAGGTTGAGGGGCGCCTTGTTGATACTTGTGGTACAGGTGGAGATGAAATCAAGACTTTTAATATTAGCACGGCATCGGCGTTCGTAGTTGCAGGTGTAGGTGCAGCGATTGCTAAGCACGGTAATCGTGCAATAACAAGTAAAAGTGGAAGTGCGGATGCTTTAGAAAGACTAGGTTTTAATCTGAACATGCAACCAACAGATGTGGAAAAAGCCATTGAGCAAACAGGAATAGGGTTTCTCTTTGCTCCAGCTTTTCACCCTGCAATGAAATATGCAGCGGTACCTCGTAAAGAAGTGGGTATACGCACCATATTTAACTTGTTAGGACCTTTAACCAATCCTGCTTCAGCAAATGCCCAATTATTAGGTGTGTATGATAAAAAGTTAATTGAACCTCTAGCGAAGGCTCTAAGAAGTCTAGGGTGTGAAGAAGCAATGATTATTCATGGCTTAGATGGATTAGATGAGATTTCCACCTCAAGTAAGACAATAATTGCGCATCTAAAAATGGGGCAAATTGTAACCAAAGAGGTGGCACCAAAGGATTTTGGGGTGAAAAAAGTAGATGCAAAACTACTACAGGGATCTTCACCTGACGAGAATGCTACAACATTGTTCAACATTCTAAGCGGTAGAATACCTGAAGATGATCCCAAAGTAGAAGTAGTTCTTGTAAACAGTGCGGCAGGATTAATAGTCGGTAATAGAGCAGATGGCTTTAGCGATGGTATGGAGCTAGCTCGTGAATCCATTCGTAGCGGATTAGCATACAAGAAGCTTAAAGCCCTTATCAAAGCATCGAAAGGCGACTTAGATAAACTTGAGGGGATGGAAAAATATGAGTGATTTATTAGATACCATAGCACATGAAGTAAAAGCTACTATTACTTCAGGATATTATGAACACTTAGACAGCACAATATCAGCATATACTAGCCTTAAGAAGGCGATATTGGATTGTAAAACAACTCCAGTCATAGCAGAAGTGAAAACAGCTTCACCATCAAAGGGTATAATTAAACCTCACGTAGACGCAGAAAAAATTGCTGATGCTATGGTAAAAGGTGGAGCAGTAGGTCTTTCGGTCTTAACTGAACCGAGATATTTCAATGGCTCGCTAGGTAATCTAATGAAAGTTCGTCAAACTACGAAATTGCCTATTCTGATGAAAGATTTCGTGTTAAATTCAATCCAGTTAGATGCGGCAGTAAAGGTAGGAGCTAATGCTGTTCTCTTAATACAGACACTTTTTGATAGGGGATATTGTAGTCTGAACTTAAAAGAAATGATTAACGAAGCACACTTAAGAAATTTAGAAGTTCTTCTAGAGACACATAATACTGAAGAATTTAATAGGGCGATAGAGACAGATGCCGACTTGATAGGAATTAACAACAGAGATCTCGGAACTTTAAAAGTTGATCTAAATACTACTAGAAATATTCTCTTAGAGAAGGATAGCGGCAGTAGAATAATTGTAAGCGAAAGCGGCATTAATGACTCGAAGGATATTCACTTTTTAAAAGAATGTGGTGTTAATGCATTTCTTATAGGTTCAGCGATAATGCAAGCAGAAAATATTCAGATAAAAGTAGCAGAATTTGTGAACGCATAATATTAGAAAGTATAGAGGAAAATGTTGATGAAAACTCGAATAATAGAAAAAATAAGCAGCTACCCCGTAAACGGAAAATTTGGCAGGTACGGTGGACGTTTCGTTCCAGAAGTGCTTATGAAAGCTGTTACAGAGCTGGAAGCTGCATATGAACAGGCAAAAAATGATGCAGACTTTAAAAAAGATCTCAGCTACTACTTAAAAGAATATGCAGGTAGGCCAACTCCTTTATACTATGCAAAAAACCTCACTCAGAAAATTGGTGGAGCAAGAATTTTCCTTAAACGTGAGGACTTAGCGCATAGTGGAGCACATAAAATCAATAATACACTTGCACAGGCTCTACTAGCTAAGCGCATGGGTAAAACCCGCATTATTGCAGAAACAGGCGCTGGCCAACATGGTGTGGCTACAGCTATGGCAGGTGCAGTATTGGGCTTAAAAACAGAAATTTATATGGGTACTGAGGACATGTTACGTCAACGCCTTAATGTTTTTCGCATGAAACTACTAGGCGCTGAAGTACACCCGGTTGAAGCAGGCAGTAAAACAATGAAAGATGCCATAAATGATGCATTCCGTGACTGGGTAACTAACCTTGAGAATACACATTATCTTATTGGTTCAGTTGTTGGTCCACATCCATATCCAATGATGGTTAGAGATTTCCAGTGTGTTATTGGTACAGAAATAAAAGAGCAGTTCAAACATAAAGAAAGCCGTTATCCTGATGCGTTGGTAGCGTGTGTCGGAGGAGGAAGTAACGCAGCAGGCACTTTCTACCCATTTGAAGACGATTCTGAAGTGAAAATGTATGGTGTTGAAGCCGCCGGTGAAGGAGTTGAAACTGGCAAACATGCTGCATCAATAAATGCTGGTGAAGAAGGAGTCTTTCATGGAATGCTCACATATGTTCTCCAAAACGCAGAAGGGCAAATTCAGAACACACACAGTGTATCTGCAGGTTTAGATTACCCTGGCGTTGGACCTGAACATTCTTTTTTAAGCACTATCAAAAGAGCAGAGTATGTGACTGCAGATGATAAAGAGACCATAGATGCTTTTCTTATGTTATCACAAACGGAAGGCATTATTCCAGCATTAGAATCATCTCATGCTCTAGCATTTGGTATGAAAATAGCAAAACAAATGAAGAAAAATCAGACTATAGTGGTAACTCTTTCAGGTCGTGGCGATAAAGATGTTGAGTCAGTAGCTAAATTTACAGGGGCAAAAATATGAGTAATTTAGATAAAATCTTTCAAGAACTTAAAGCTAAAAAAGAAGGAGCACTCATTGCATACGTGATGGGCGGCGATCCTGAACCGAATCTCACACCTAAAATTGCTAAGGCATTAATTAAAGGTGGTATAGACATCTTAGAAATTGGGATACCGTTTTCTGACCCAATAGCGGATGGGCCCACAATTCAAGCTGCAAGTACTCGTGCCTTGAACGCCGGGACAACTCCGACTATGGTTTTTGAGATTGTTAAAAACATCAAAAAAGAATACAACATACCTATCGTGGCTATGACATACTATAATCTTCTATTTAAGATGGGACTAGATAAATTCTTTAGAACTGCAAAAGAGCATGGTGTCGACGGAACCATAATTCCTGATTTGCCTTTAGAAGAATCTACTGATTATAGGAAAGCTGCTAAAACAAATGGAATTGATACAATATTCCTTGCTGCACCATCTACTGTCAATGTGAGATTGCGTGAAATGGCTACTTATAGTTCAGGTTTCTTATACCTAGTTTCCCGGTTTGGAGTGACTGGAACAAAATCGATTGTTGAAGAATCTACGCTTAGTTTAATTAAAAATACTTTAAAGTATACTGCAGGTCAAATTCCTTTGGCAGTTGGTTTTGGAGTCTCTAAACCAGAACATGTTAGAAGTATAATATGTTCAGGAGCAGACGGAGTTATTGTAGGCAGCGCCTTAGTTGACATTATAAACGCTAATTTATTAAACCAAGAAAAAATGTTACTAGAGCTTGAGGAAACTGCTAGAGCATTAAAACAAGCGTCACTATGGTAGAGTTTTATCTTCCTTACATTTATTTTTTAAAGTTTCAATTGTGATGTAGTATATTATTTAGCTTTCTTATATTTTACAGCAAGGATAGTCATTGATATTATAATTAGCAACAAGACGATAATTTGAGCAGTAATTTCAGGGATTGTTGGAGATGCATAAAGTGTAGGTACTGGATTTATAACGCCATTATATGGTGGTCGTGTTCCAGTTACTATTTGGATATCTTGAGTTTGTCCGTCCCTAATTATTGTAGCGGTTATCTGCTGATTAGGCTGCAAAGTTTCTTCTAAATAAGATGATAGGTGGTCTGTATTGATTATTGTTTGACCGTTAATTGCTATAATTATATCTCCGCCAATTACAAAAGTTACGCCGTCAATTGTGGTTTGTGTAGTTCCGGCTCTTAGTCCAGCTTGGTCTGCGGGGCCATTTTGAGTTATTGTTTGAAGTAAAACACCATATGTTACATCTACATCCATTTCTTGTGCAATGTAGTAGTTCATATCTATACTTGAAATTCCCAAATATGGATGTCTGTTGTAAGATCCAGTGTTTATTAGATCTGATATTTCTCTAAGTAAAGTGTTTGAAGGAACTGCAAAACCTATACCTGTTGATTCTGATACGGTAGCAGTGTTTATTCCCACTACTTGACCTTGGCTGTTAAGTAAAGGACCACCGGAGTTCCCAGGGTTAATAGATGCATCAGTTTGAATAATGTTTGCTACTGGATAATTATCTTCTGTGGGGGAAGTTAT
>CAYSWL010000081.1:0-774 GCA_964434745.1 uncultured Candidatus Bathyarchaeia archaeon
ACCCTCGGATTAAAAGTCCGATGCTCTAGTCCTGACTGAGCTACGGACCCACCAATTTGCGTGCGCTTAATAGGAAAACGCGGAAGGGGTTTTTTAGCGTTTCTGTTGCTAAGAGGAAAATATAGGAAAAAAACGTGCATTTATTGGTTTTTTATTATGCTTATTGAGGATTCGTTATTTTGAAAGCGGCGGAGTTCTATAACAGAGCATCGATAAAACAATTTTATAATTTATAATAGAAGTAGAGGGGTGTGCATTATTCTGGTTTTTAGCAATTTTTTGTTTTCTTTTTGTCAATCCCAATTTTTGCTTCGATAAGAACAATCACCAAAAAATACACAAAAACAAATTGTGCACACCTCTAAGAAGTAGATTAAGTAAATAAAAAGAGAAAAGGATAGCGTGTTTATTCTTTGTTTTCGCTATCGGAATATGCTTCGTGTAAGGTCTCTTTTGCGCAGTGGAGGGGCATTTGCTGCGTTTCTTCGCAAGCCTCTTGCGGAGTTTCGACGATTACGTCTTCTTGCGCCGCTACTAGCGCTTCGCGAGGGTTTTCCGGAGTGAGCTCCTCTACTATCTGAGTTAGATCTCGCTGGACAATCTCTGATGCTGGTACATCGAATTCGTCCAAAGGGACTTTTTCTGCTTGGACTTCTTCGGCTTCAGCAACTGGTTCAGGTGTAGCTATGTCCTGATCAGCTGCAACATCAGTGAATGACTCTTCTGCAAATACGTCAACTTGTTGTTCAATAATCGCTTCTTCAACAACTGGAG
>CAYSWL010000081.1:874-10700 GCA_964434745.1 uncultured Candidatus Bathyarchaeia archaeon
CCTCTGCGATTGGTTCTTCAACAACTGGCTCTTCAACAACTGGAGCCTCTGCGATTGGTTCTTCAACAACTGGCTCTTCAACAACTGGAGCCTCTGCGATAATTTCCGCTGGTTGATCTATTGGAGTGCTTTCAACTATTGATACTGTATCTATTGGTGTTTCAACTATTTCTGCTGCAATTGGTTGTTCGAAGCTGGTTTCTTCAATTATTGGTGCTGCAGAAGTTTGTTCGATAATTGGTTCAGGTGATTCTATTGTTAATTCAGGTTTAGCTTCCATAACAGGTGTTGCTTTGTCGATTGCTGTTTCTGGAAGTGGTGTTCCACAGAGTTGGTTTACTGCGTCTTGAACTGTTAAAAGTTCACGTTTAGCTGTATCTAACCCGCCGCCGAGTAAGTTTATTTCAAGCTGGTATGTGTTATCATCTATTTCGCCTGCAACATATTGAATTTCGTAGTTTGCTAGAAGTATTTCAAGAGTCTTAATTTGATTTTCAAGCTCTTGTGTTTTCTGTTGCATTCTTTGGCCGAGTTCTTTTTGTTGTTTTTCAATTTCTTCAATTGCCGCAATAATTTCTGCGTTGAAGGATTCATGTGTAGATTTGGAAATTTTACCCCTTTCAAATAAGCTGTCTAAAGCTTGCTTCTTTTTCTTAGCTATCCCATATTCTTCGTTCAATCGGTTAAAGGAACTTTTCCACGTAATCACTTTATAGGCACCAAGCACACGTTGTATAAGAAAAAGCAATTAACATTTGTTAACATGCACATATATCGGTAAGTATTAAGAACAGCTTTTAGGTGTGTAAAAATAGAAACTATTCATACAAAACTGTGAAGGCAAAATACTAGTTATATATTCAAATAGTGAAATTTTTCTAGCTTAAAACACCGTGATAAATACATTTAGCATTCAATATCAGCACCATTTTGCGATTTTACCGCGATAATCCAACATTAATAGAAACTAAGACCAAATCATCCACTAAACCAATTAAGATGCATAATAAATCTGTATTTGGTACTCATTTGCAAACATGTAAAATATTAAAAATACCCCTTAATAAGCCTAAAAAGCAAAGAAACAAAAAAGTTGACGCAATCTACATAAAAGCTGTAGATTAGATGTGGCTAAACTTCATTACCATTCTTCTAACCCTTTGTAGTTGCTGTTTCAAATTAATAACAGCAGGCACTGCTTGTCCAAAAGGCTGGCAATGTCCAGCCGCTATAGATTTAATGATAGACTCAACACTTGGTTCAGCGTCAATAATTGTGTATGCATATCCTATTTGCGGTCCGTAATGTGCATCTGTTCCAGCTACGCGCGAAAGTTTAAAACATTTAGCACTTTCTTCTGCACGTTTCACACTATTTTTAAATGGGAAAGCTCTAGCGTTAATAACTTCTATAGCGTCAAATTTTGAAGAGACATTATCCCTAAGACAACCTTTGAAGAATACATAAGGATGACAGGCAACGGCGATGCCCCCAGCTTTATGGATTTTATCAATAGTATCTGCAGCACACAAACCTTTAGGAATAAGTTCGATCACATTCAAAGCAACAATATGACCATCGCTACTGGAAACTTCCATACCTGGAATAATTAGAAAGTCAGTTTCTTTTGCGATCTTATAGGCGCCCTCAAGCTGATTATGGTCAGTAACAGCTACACAGTTTAAACCGCGTTTTTTTGCATAATAAACAAGATCTTTTGGAGTTATTAAAGAATCATTAGAATAGGTTGTATGAACGTGGAGGTCTGCGAATACTCGTTTATCTTGCGAGTCCCGATTGATTCTCATTTTGCCCCAAACACCTCAGCCAGCGCCTGCACAGAATCCATCTCCCGTTTCATATGTTCAAAGACCGATTTAAAGAAGTTTGCCAAACCACCGTCATACAAGCCACTTGCTTTAGCTATTGTGGCTGGATACTGACCGCGAAGATTTTGGTTGTTCCACGGACACAAGGGTATAAAAGGACACAATATTGCCCTTTTTTCGCGCGCTTTAAAATTTGCCAACTGTTCCAATCATGCTATGTATTACTCACAGGTATAGAGCGTTAACAGTGCACACAAATCACGATGCCACTAACAGGGGCTATCTGTCTACACCCCACATTCGTTTGATGAGCTCTTCAGGCGGATTTTGCCTCAACTCAGGTTTTATCTTCTCCCACTCCTCATCTGAAACGCCAAGTTGCTCTTTCCATTGCCGTAATTCTGCTTCGAACTGCTCTTCAACCATCTGCCCGAAAACTTTGTATCTGCAGAACAGAAGATGCCCTGACGGCGAAATTGCCATCTGCCTCCAGCCAAGAGGCATTAGCATGTCAATTTCGGCTCGCTTCCCTGAGTTATTGCCTTTAAGATCCTCTTCGGGAACAATTTTTATTTCCACTTCATCGCCTAGCTCTTCATCTTCTACCATATTGTCAAAGTATATGTTGCTCCATGTTTCAGGCTTGAATTCGCTACATTCAAAGCCGGCCTCATGAATCTTTGACCTTATTGGCTGGGCTGGCAGGGGAAGTTTCTTTAACCGTATAATTTGTTCTTTTCTGCCATAATATTCGTATTCATCTAAAACCTTCAGCTGATAATCGAGGGGCAAGTTCGTGAAGCGTTCTGCAGCATTCCTTTTCTGCAATCGCAGCTTTATCTGACGCAAATATTCTGAAGGGATACGGTAAAAAGATTGCTTGGGACCGCGGTAGTCACCTTCTAACAATCCCAGCTCACACAGCTCGCCTAGTTTCTTGCATAAAATTACATTAAAAGTCCCATCTGTATAGGGCTTTGGAGTATATTTTGATTCCAGCTTCCAGAATATGTCTTTCCACTGGAGTATGTTTCCAAAAGTTTCAGCAACATCGCGGCCAGCCTTAAAGATGATTTGCCTACGATACGAAATGCGCCTGATGAAAGGACAAGACGCCAAGCACTTGATGAGCATGAACATAAATTGGACACCATGATAAGCGACCCTTCAATCCATTTGGAGTAAGCACCATGACTGCAACGCCTAAAGAGGAATTGCTCGCTGCTGCACACGCATACTTTGAACAGGGCATACCTGTGCTTCCGATGTGGATAGACCTCGCAGACGGCAAAAAAGACACCAACATAAGATGGGGAAAGTGGCATACACGTCCGCAGACAAAATCCGAATTTGACTCACTGCATATTGAAAACCACCGTATGTTTGCTGTCGTATGCGGAGCCCCCGTCGTATTAGATGGCGAAACATATTACCTTGTAGTGGTAGACAGAGACGTCAAGGACGAAAACATAAGTCCAGAAATCAAAGAAAAAACTTTGCTTGCCATAAACCAGATGCGCTGCACCCAACGGGAGAAGACCCGAAGCGGAGGCGACCATCTGGTGTATTTGAGCCGCAAACCAGTGAAGGGAAAAAAACTACATGATTTGGGTTTGGAGCTGCTGGGCACTGGCAACCTTGCAATAATGGCGCCAAGCGAAGGCTACGTTGCCATAAACGACAACACCCCGACCGTAATTGATGACCTTGAAGAGCATTTCTACGAAGTCTTGGAATCTATGGGCTTATACAAACGTCAACACAACACCCAGACAGCCACTACAACCAAGGCGGAGATTAAAAAGTGCGAACTTAGACCATGTTTTGAAAAGTTAATGGAAAGACCGCACCTAGAGCACCTCGAAAAAGTCGCGTTAACGTACGAGCTGGTTCACACTGGCAAAACCGACGAAGAAATACGCCAATTTTTCTTAGAACATCAATCATGGGAACCAGCGCCAGAGCACCAGTTCAGCGAGCAGGAAACAAACAAGCGACTAACCTACACGCTTGATAAAGCAAGGCAAGGACACTTCAGGTACACGCGCAAAAAACTGCAAGAACTGGACATATGCTACCCCGAATGTCCGCTTCTAGACTTTAGGGACTGCCGAAAGACTAGGCAGGAACCCGACTACGAGGAAAGGGAAAGCCAAGCCGACCGAGCAGTAAAGTTTGCCCTATCAGAGGACATAGAGTTCTTCTGCGACCAGCACCACACCCCGTATGCAAGGGTGACGCTGCAGGCTAACGCTACTAACGCTTCTAACGCAACTTTTGAAAATAAAACAGAGCCACCTTCAACCTACAAAGCCATCTATCGCCTGCGCAGCACCGAGTTCAGGATGTACCTTGCCAACCTGATGTACGAACGCGAAGGCAAGGTTATAGGCTCTGAGGCTCTCAACGCAGCGCTCAACGTGCTGCACTTTAAAGCCATGAGGAACCGACAGATAACCCTCTACAACAGGGTAGCACCCGACCCTGAAGGCAACGGCATATGGCTCGATATGGCAGATGCGATGAACAGGGCTTACTATATTACCAAAGAGGGCTGGACTCTGGAGACTGATGTGCCCGCGCTCTTCAAGCGATATAGCCATCAAAAGGCATTGCCCGAAGCAGTAAGAGGCGGCGATCCGTGGAAGATACTTAATTATGTGAACTTGGGAAAAACGCCATCCGTTAAAGTTTCGGAAAATGCGTCACAAGCGTTAGAAGCGTTAGCCAAGAAGTACAGGCAGAAAAAGCTCCTCTTTCTGGTTGATAACATAAGCAGGTTGTTCCCAGACATGCCCCACCCCGTATCAATACTTCATGGCGGTGCGGGCACATTCAAGAGCACCATGCAGATTTTCACCCGAGGCATAATCGACCCCTCGAGCGTTCCTACATTTGGCATGCCAAAAGACGCCGCAACGCTGATACAGAACCTAGAGCACCACTATATACCAATCTTTGACAACTTGAGCACCATTCCTGAATGGATGTCTAATATCTTGTGCAGAGCAGTAACAGGGGAAGGACAGGAGGTAAGGGCGCTCTACACCGATGATGATGTGGTCATCCGCGAGTATCTCAGGTGCGTTAACACAAACGGTTTAAACATCCCTGCTCAGAAAGGTGACTTGCTAAGTCGGGGGCTGATATATGAGACTGTACCCATGCCAGACCAAAGGCGCACCCTAGAAGAACTTAACGCATCTTATGAAAAGGACCGCCCACACATTCTTGGCGGATACTTGGACGCTGCATCGTCTGCCCTCAAGCTGCTGGGCTCAGTCACCCCGCCAAAAACGTTCAGGCTCGCTGATTTCACCAAGGTAGGCTATGTTTTGGCTCAGGCGCTGGGGGAAGACCCGCAGGATTTCATAGATGCATTCGAGGATAATATCGAGTGCCAGCATGAGGAAATCACCCAATCAAACCAAGTTGCCAAAGCCTTCTTGGATTGGTGCGAAATCTACCTAGACCAGCCTCAAGAGGACTCACCCTACACGGCAACCCCTGAGACTGTGTTTGGCGATATTCAAGACAAAGCCGACGGATTAAAGATTAACATAAAAAGCAGAACATGGCCCAAAGCCGCTCACATATTCACACGAAAGCTCAACGAGGCGCGCGAATCCATCGCATCGAAAGGCTGGCACTACGAAATCGTGCACAACGGCAAACACAGAGAATTCTTAATCTGGACAACCGAAAAACCAGCACCAGCAAAACAGCCCACCGCGGCAAGCAAATCACCCATGTCGACGGCGGGGAAATGCCCGATGTGCAGATGCGTGAGAGGCTTAGAGTATATGGTAACTTACGATGACAGAAGCGCTGTGCAGGTTTGCTTTGGATGCGGCGAAGCAATCGCAAAACAACTCGCAGGATAGCCTTACGACTACATAACAAAAACAATAGCAACCCCGAGACGGAGCAAAAAATGGTTCGATAGGCAATCAGCGGGCACTTTACAAAGAGCGCATAGGGGCTATTTTTTACCCCCACCTCTTTGTCTGCCGAACTTTCCTGTTTACGAAGAAAGGCATGGCGGCTGTGTGCCTTTGTGTATGCGACAGTCTGTCCGTGGCTGGTTCTGTTGTGGGGAGGCTATTTCTGTCTCTGGCTGTCGCGGGGTGAGTGGTTGATGCAAAAGCACGATGGGCTGCATTTTTTGGCGCATTTAGTCGCCTGCGATAGCTTTTTTCCCATGGATTTTCAGGGCACAACCAGCAGGAAACCTTGAAGAGCCCAAAACACTACGTTTCTCGCGCTCCCACATAACCAAATTAAGGGGGACCTAAATACGGCCCTACGGAATCCGCAGCCGTTCTATAAATTATCGCAACCACGCAGGGCGAATTCTTTTGACCTGCCTTTTTCACAATGCCTCTTTTTTGTGCCCTCGATAAGGCACAAGTTAATAGCCCCATCTTGCCACCTTCCTTAACATGCATTATTTTACGCATTTATCAACATCCATTCAAAGCTACTCCCACAACTGCGCC
Organism: uncultured Candidatus Bathyarchaeia archaeon; assembly: GCA_964434745.1. Lineage (GTDB taxonomy): Archaea > Thermoproteota > Bathyarchaeia > Bathyarchaeales > Bathycorpusculaceae > JADGNF01. Next base: position 7,203 of record CAYSWL010000081.1, read on the forward strand.
CATAACAGACCCGACACCGAGGATCACTTCACGCCATACCACTGCGGGAAACTCGCACAGGACGTGCAGCTAGGCGATGTGTGCCATCGGCAAGCATCATGTCGCATATAGTACGATACATGTGAAAGGCTTGCAGAGCATCATGCAGGAAAGGTAACGATTGCTGGGCAAGATGAGCCACCATACGGGATTGACATAACAGGTTACTGAGCAGAGTCGAGTAGTGCAGCTACTGGTGAAGACTTCTGACCGTTGCCAGCTTGAAGAACGAGAACGCATGGTCAATATATTGTGTGCGAACACTTGACTTCTTGAGGAAGGCGAACCCACACTCGCCTAAGTTTTCGTTCGAGGAAAATGGGTGGGGGTGGCTCATTCTTGAATATTCGCCTCTGTAGCGTCCCTCACGACAAGACCCCATTCCACAATGAAGCAGGCAAGTTGGCTCTTTAAATGACAGGCATTTGGGACCAAACAGCGAAGTCAAGCACCAACGTAGCGTATCGCCTTACTATGCTCTACTAGAATCTAATGGGAAAATAGATTATTGAATTCTCTTTGTAAGTAAAAACTAAAAGACAGATAACTATTAACAATATCAAGAGGGCAAGCTAATACTTTTCTTGAGCTTTAGCAGTAGTTAATATATGATGGTTTCTATGCTAAGAAAGATTATCTGTATTATAAGTTTGATAGTTTTAGGCGCACTGGCTATCGGCATTTTAAGACAAGGTCAATTTAACATAAAAAGGCAGATGCTAGACTTTGAAGAAAACCCCAAGTGGGTGCAATCTTGGATAAACTTAGTAGAAAAATAAAAAGCTCTACATACCATGCCAAAGCACCCTTATAGTTAAGCTTATTGAAAAACAACCCGCTACTTTTCTGCTTATTCAAATCCTTATCTAGCCAGTTTTGCAGTCTCTTGCTATCGTCTTAGCTTTCCTTACTTATTTGCCTTCAAGTCTTTTCTCAAGCTCCATTATCCCCTCAAGTAGCAAGTCTATGTTACTTTGAGCTACCAAAATCAACAGCGCACTAAATTAATGACCAAACTATGAACGTAATACAATCAGGCATTACCTTAGCAAGCTTTGTTAAGTCAGCTTGCTAAATCGTGAAGCTTTTAAAAGTTATAACCAATCTGAGTGCGTAAGCAAAAGAAAAAATGGTGAAAAAGCACAACTTATAAAAACATACAAAAACAGTCTGTTTTGTACTGGGGATGATAAATGATGAAATCACTTTCAGTTATAACATTGGCAGCCATCATAGTAGTTAGCGGGTTTATGCTAGCAGGCACAGTAACTTTTAGCTATGCACAAACTGGTACAAGTGTTAGTGGCATAATAAGCCAAGATACTACGTGGACTAAGGCAAATAGCCCTTATACTCTTGCTGGAAACGTCCTTGTAGATCGAGAAGTAACATTAACAGTCGAACCTGATGTTACTGTAAATTTTAATAATTATTATATAAAAGTAAATGGCACGCTACGCGCAATAGGGGAAAGTGATGGCCCAATTAATTTTAATGGTGGATACATAGATTTTTCCTCTACTAGCATTAACTATAATGAACAAACAGGCACAGGTTGCATAGTCGAAAATGCAAATCTAAGCACAACAAGCATAACAACTAATACTTCTCCAAAAATAAACCACAATACAATTTTACGCATTACTATTAACGAAGGTTCACCTACTATTTCAAACAACACCATCTTTAGCAATGTGGGGGTGTTTTTTGGGGCATCGCCTGCCATTACCAACAACAATATCTTGGGGGGGATTAGCATTGGTGACTCTTTGCCAACTTTAATTTCAAACAACCGCGTCACAGGTGATATTAGCGGAAATGCCAAAATAATCTCATACAATACGGTTACGGGTAAAATCTCTGTTGGCGACTCATCACAAATTAGCAATAACGTTGTTTCTGGCGGAATTAGCGTGGGCGTTGGCTCATATACCATTTCATATAACACAATTTCTGGGGCAGATATTGGCATTCACCTACCCACCGTGTTTGTAAGTTCTGATGTGTATGCACATGATAATTCTGTTTCTGGTTGCAAGACTGCAATTCTTGGTGACCTAGGCAGCAACGTAATGCTCGAAAAGAACTCCATTACTAACAACGAGTACGGCATAAAGATTCAAGATCCCGTAACTTCAACTAAAGGAAGCTGGATAATAAAAGCAAACCAAATTATAAATAACCAATATGCAATCTATGGCGGCGTAACATCAATCGAAGAAAACCTGATAATGAACAATACTTATGGAATTTACGGTACGGCAGTATCAATTAAGGCTAACACTATCGTTAACAATTCAGTAGGAATCCGTTCTGTAGCATCAAATATTTTTAACAATAACATCTACAACAATACTAACTATAACATTTACTTGCCTTCAGGTGCAACAAATAATGTCAATGCCACAAACAACTGGTGGGGAACAACCAACACCCAAACAATAAACCAAACAATCTACGACTTCAAAAACGACTTCAACTTAGGCAAAGTCAACTTTGTCCCCTTCCTAACTGAACCAAACCCACAAGCACCAATAGCTCCTACAGTTTTGCCAACACCTACAATAGAACCTACTGCTACACCATCAACACAATCACCATCCAGCACATCATTAAATCCATCCTCTTCGCCCTCTCAGTACCCAACAGTGTCACCAAACCAACCTAGCCCTCAAACAGAGTCAAATCAAGCAGCCATACTTATTGGACTAATTATAGTAATTGTAGTTCTAATTACCGTTGCTGTACTTAGATTTAAGAAGAAGCGACAATAAATTTCCAATTTTTAATGTTAAATGATGCAGGTAGAAAAAAGAAGGAGGCATTGTTCTACTAATGCCTCAGTTTTTACGGTTTAACAGAGGCAAACTGAAGAACTCATTGTGTTGAGTTTTCTAGTTTTTCTGTGCGTTTATTTTTTAGCTCGTCATTTTCTTTCTGCAACATAATAATTGTTGTAGCCATTGTTTTGAAAGTGGTCTCTATCGCTTTTAGTAGGTCAGCGTTGGCAAGGTTAACATTAGTAATTCTTGCGTTTAATATGCCGATTTGCTGTTGAAGTTCAGGCGAAAGCTGAGGATTTTGGTTTTTCTCAATCATGCTTGTTTTCACTTTCCGCTAATACTTGAAGCTGTTTTTCAAGTGTTTCGATTCGTTCGAGTAGTCGTTTTTGTATGCTGATGTGCCAGCCATCCATTTTTGCCGAATCATAGAATCCATGCTCATCTTTAAGGTGAGTGAGGGTTTCAGGATCAAGGATATCTTTGCCATCTTTATCAGATATGGAGGGGTGTGCATTATTCTGGTTTTTAGCAATTTTTTGATTTCTTTTTATCAATCCCAATTTTTGCTTAAAAAAGAACAATCACCAAAAAATACACAAAAACGAATTGTGCACACCTCTAAGATATGGTTTTAATTTTCTTGAGCACTGCAAGGTCATCTATAGCGTCAAAGCTG